>JAMJVX010000025.1 GCA_023558315.1 Flavobacteriaceae bacterium | reverse complement strand
TCCGTCAAACGTAGCTGTGTAATCCTTGTCTGCGGTGACAACTAATTTGACAATGAGGTTGCCGTTTTGTTTTTCTTCCGTTTCTGGTTTACATTGAATTAATGAAGTTACAGCAAGAAGTACTAAGAGTGTTCTGTAAAGGATTTTTTTCATAAGTTTAAAATTTTGACAATGATAGGTGAAATTATTTTTTTTTCGCTAAAATATAGAATGACGCAATCAATTTAAATTTCCAAAAGTAATAGTAAACGATTTTGTAAAAGTTTCTGAGCCTTTGGAAATTACCGCTTCTACACTTAAAGTATCTCCATTATAAGGGCTTGTTCCAGTATTAGAACGTATAATATTACAATTTGTTCCTTCCGCCTTAGTCCAAGCTGTTTTATCAGTAGTTCCAGAGGATGCAAATCGAAGCGTTACACTAGTACCATTTATAGAATTGGTGGTGAGTAATGTATTTCCAGTTCCTGCAGTACAATCCCAATAATCCACTCTAGCACTATCATTAGAAGCGGCTCCATTCACATCTAACACAAACAATGTAGCGCCTGTAGTAGCTCCAGCTTCTACATTCACTGTAATAGTATTTTGATTTACCGAATCTCCAAAAAAGTTACTTGTCCCAGATACAGAAAGTTGCAATAATCCTACGGCTTGATGCACTGACTGTTTTTCTGCTGTAGCAATATTCGTTTTTAATGTGGGATAGCTCGAATTATTACCAAAGTCCCAATGGGTATTACTAAATCCACTATAATTAGTATTCCCTTGAAGCATTTGAGACGTTGTTCTACTTGTACCCGCTGCGGAACTCGTTCTTCCACTCGTTTCCTCGTTCCAATAAGAATCTGTCACAGTAGCACTATTAAATGGAGTAAGACCCCCAATATCAGAACTTCCAACGATATTCCCTGTAGTATACGTTTTTGTGATGGAAGCAGAAGAGGAATTATTCGCTGCTAATCCTCCTGCTACATTAATCCCTATTTGTGCTGCACCCATTGCATAACAATTTTCTATGTTAGCATTTGAGTTAAGATTCCATCCGACAAGTCCCCCAGCGTACCTTTCTACTGAGTGCACATTTACATTAGCATAGCTATTTGTTAGTGTTCCATAATTTTTCCCTACTAATCCCCCACCATAGGTTTCAGCAATGATGAAACCGCCTGTAGCATAGGAATTGGTTATAGTTCCTGAGGCTCCATTTGTTCCTACTATAGCCCCAACATCATGCGTATTCCCTGTAATATAAACATTTTCTAAGGCAACATTTTTTACAACAGCATTTGTATTGATATATCCAAAAAGACCTACACCCCCATACGTATTATTGTTAGTAATTTTCAAATTTCTTATAACAAAACCATTTCCATCAAAAGACCCTGTAAAGGGTTCCGCTGGAGACCCATTCGTTCCTATAGGACTAAAATTACTTATACTACTTAAGTCAATATCTGCGGTTTGGATATAGGTACCCGCAAGATTATTTCTAATGGCTTGTAATTGTGCGGCAGTTGCAACTCCAATTACCTGATTTGAGGAACTATTACTCGGTGTGAAACTTAATTCCGTACCATAGCTTGTTCCTGAAGCGTTTGTTGCATAGGCTCTAACGTAATGCGTAGTATTACTACTTAAACCTGTTATGGTATTTGTAAAAGTACTTAAAGTAGTCTTAGTTCCTAATTTTACAGTATTAACACCACTCCCATCCACAACTAATGAGCTACCACTTGCTACAAAAGAATTTCCACTAATTACATTACTATATACAAAGCCATATTGGCTCACTGAAGAATATCCCCCTCCTAAACTAAGTAAATTTCCTACTAAGAAAATACCTGTACCAGAAATATTACTTGCCGTCATAGTACTTACTGATGGCAACCCTTTTTGAAGGGTAGATACACTACTTTTTGCACCATATACTGTAGCACTATTATTTCTAGTATAAGCAACATAGTAATACGTTGTATTGCTACTTAATCCTGTTAAACTATAGTTATAAGTACCTGCGCCCATCGTTGCTCCTACTTGAATGGTTGTGCCATTTCCTGTAAGGGTCAATGTAGCGCCGCTTGATGTACTATAGATAAATCCATACCCACTAATAGAAGTCGTTCCTGTTGATGTGATATCTCCATTTAATGTGAATGAAGTATAAGAAATATTAGACGCACTTAACGTTGAAACTGCTGGGGGTTGATGCGATAGAGTAGCAAAATTGCTTTTTATACCATAGGTTGTTCCTGTTGCATTTATAGCATAGGCAACATAATAATAGGTTGTTCCTTCTACTAATTCTGTAATATTATTTGTGAAAGAACCCACTCCTTTTGTACCGCCAACTTGAACCTTCGTTCCACTTCCTGTTAATGTCAATACAGCACTATTTGAAGTGCTATAAATAAACCCATACCCACTAATTGAAGACGTCCCCGTAGATGTGATATTTCCGTTTAAATTAGCGGACGTGTATGAAACACTTGTTGCACTCAACGTTGTAACTGCTGGGGGTTGATATGTTAGTGATTCTAATGTAATAGTATAAGATTGTGAATTTGCATTACTGGCTCTAACATTTATAGTATTTACGCCCACGCTCAATTTACTACCTCCTGTCAGGGTATTAACCCCTAATAAGGCATTTGCTTGATCTGATAGGGTGACTTCAGAAACAATTGCTTGTGTCGCACCTATAGGCAATCCTGAAAATACTATATTTGTACCGCTAATTGTACCGTCTACTTGACTTTTTGATTGATTGAAAACACTTCCGCCAGAAAGAGATACTCTAATACTTAAACTTAAAATTTCTGTCTCATCATTCAATGTTTTAAAACTAGCTTGTTCACTATAATCCGTACCTAAACTATTTGTCGCATAAAACCTTGTATAATATTGCGTGTTTTTTGTTAAATTAATTAAAGCACTATTAAATGAAATTAATTCAGTTGTATTGCTATTTGTTGTCTTATTAGGGGATGCTATAGTTAGATTCCCACTGGTTGTGCTCCAAATTTGTCCATAGGAAACCACTGCATCAGATGCACCTAAATTTGTAATTGCTCCCGAAACTGTTACATTCGTTAATCCTGGATTTATATTGCCAATACTTACATTAGGTGGACCGTCTGGGGTCATGAAACTTGATTCAACGCCGTAAATAATTTCTGTATAATTTTCAGTATTCGATTTATTTCTTTGTTCCTTATTAACATTGCTTTGGGAAGAATATTGCGTGACTAAATAGGGACGAATATAATAGGTGGTATAAAAATTTAGGTTTGTCAATGAACTACTAAATGTACCTAATGTGTTTTTACTTCCTAAATCTGTTTTTTTAACATTGTTATTATTTAATACTAAATCTTCATTTTTAAAGCCATAAATATGTCCATGTTGTATTATGGTTCCTGAACCTACTGACTCTATTCTTGATGAGGCTTCTACTGTGGGATTTGAACCACTTTCACTCTGAACTTCGGTAATAGTTACTTGAGATGTACCTGATAAGGAACTTAATCCCGCTGATTCTAATGTTGTAAAAGATTTCACATCACCATAGCCAGTACCCACACTATTTGTTGCATAGGCTCTTATATAATACGTGGAATTATCGCTCAATCCTGTTATTGTAGCCGTAAATGACGTTCCACTTGTAGCTGCCGCACCTAAATCATTTTTACTAAATCCTGTACCTGTAATTGTAGGAGTGTTTGATGAGCCCCATACCAACCCATGTGCTGTAACATTACTACTCCCAATTTTTACTATAGTACCTGAAAGGGTAGCTCCACTTACGGTGATACTACTCACTTCAACTGTAGAGACAATAGGCTTCGTATTTACGGGTGCTGGAGTAGGTGGCAAACCATTTATGAAACTTATATTATACGGTTGCGCACTACCGTCTTCTGCTACAATAGTAATAGCATCTCCTCCTGCGTGAAGTTTATCACCAACGTTTTTGTCAGCGTTTGCTTTTGGAGAGATATCTAATGTCTTAATTATTACTTGAGTATATTCATAAGGAATGGTATCTGTAAAATTAATTTTTGTTCCTGCAATATTTCCCTGATAATCCTTATCAGCTGTTATTACTAATTTAGTGATTTCTTTAGCATCAGATTGGGGTCTTTTACATTGTAAAAAACTAGATGCAATGGCTACTAATACAATAAATAGAATGCTTTTATTTCTCATAATTTTTTAAAAAATCAAATATAATAAAAATAACATATTCAATTAAAAACCATGATAAAAAGGAATTAACTTTTTATTCTTAATTTTTGATTAATGAATTGATTAATTTCTTTAGAGAATTTTAAATAATATCCAATTCCTACATAGAAGATTCCAATAGCACACCCTTTAATAGCAATAGCCCAATAGGGGTTCTCAGAGACAGTAAAATCTCTTGCTATAAAGAAGAGAAGCATTATAGTAACAAGTATCTTTAAAGAGGTTAAACTATAAGGTTGGATTTTAAATTTAGTATATACCAGAATTATTTTTAATGAACTGAGGAATATTAGAATAATTAGCGTGCCAAATGCGGCTCCGTTTATCCCATAAATAGGAATAAAATACCTGTTTAGCCCAATGATTATAATCGCTGAGATTACAGAAAAATAGAGTTGATAGTAATAATATTTTGAATTGGATATAATATGATTAATACATCCTATAGACATATTAAATAAACGAGCAATTCCAATAATCAATACAATATAAGCTCCCTTTCTATAAGAGTCGTTATTTAAACTTTCAATAATAGTAAAAACATCATTTATATTAGTTAATATCACTAAAAACAAAAGTCCTGATATAAATAAAAGGGTATTAGAACTATTTTTTAAAAGCTTTTTTAATTGAGTGAAGTTTTTATCATTTATCGCTTTTGCAGTAAGAGGGCTTAGTATTTGAAACAAAGCTCTACCCGGTGTTTCTATAAAATTTGCTATATATATCGCTATACTATAAAAAGCTACCTCTCCTAAAATTTCATATCCCCCAATCATTACCTTATCAATATCTATCAATATACTTGCAGCCGAACCCGATAATAAAATATAAAAACTGTATCTCAATAACTCTTTTTTATTAGCAGGCAATTTCCATTTTAATGGGGGAGCATAATAATAAAATCCTAAAATTACAATAATGAAAAGTCTTATGTAATAGGCTATAATTAGCGCAATTACAAAGCTGTTATTGTCTAAGAAATCAAAAATTCTTAACCCTAACAAAATTGTTGTACTTACTCTAGGGAATACTTCTTTAAAAAAATTACCTGTCGTTGTTTTTAAGTGAACTCTAAACCAGCTATAAAATATTTCAAAGTATGAAGTTGCAATCGCTATCCAAAATATAGCAAATGCAAAATCTTTTATCATAGAATTTCTAATTGCAAGCATTGCAACTATTCTGTCATAAAACACTGCTATAAGAACAATCAGTAATGTTGAAATAACCAGTGGCACAATCAATGAAAAAAACAACATTGAATCTTTATCCTTCTTGTTATTGTAAGATGAGAAAAATCTAATGAGTGTGTGTTGGGTACCAAATGAAAAAAAAGGCTGAAACAAGTTTGAAGTAGCTAATAAAACAGCAATAAGTCCATAAAATTCTGCCCCCATAGCCATAGGATACAAAATTAAAACATTTGCCCCTCCAATAAGAAAACCAAGAATAACACCTAACGTATTGTAAAAAGATTGTTTAGCGACTATCCCCATTTTTATCTTTATTACTACTCTGACTAAATAAAAATTGTTTTTCTTCTTTTGTCAAATTGTCGTATCCTTTTGCGCTAATTTTATCTAATATCTCATCAACCCTTTGTTGGTTGCTTTGTTTCTTTTTAGTTTCTTTTTGTTTTTTGACAAATTCTTTATCGGGTTTTATAAAAATATACTTCCATGTTTTTTCAAATTTAGACCCAATATCTACCCCTTTTTTAAGATTTGTCGCATAAAAATATCCTAATAAAGCTCCTCCAATATGGGCTATATGTCCCCCAGCATTACCATTTGGGATTTGAATAACATCTATAACTACTAAGGCAATTCCAATATATTTTAGGGCTACTTTAAAGAAAAATATATTTATTATCATTTGAGGGGAATACGTACACATGAATATTAATACTGCCATAATTCCTGCTGAGGCACCTATCATAGAGGGGGCAGTTTCAGCAAAAACTGGGAATAATTGATAACTCAAAACAAAAATAATCCCTCCAAATAATACTCCTAAAAAATAAACATTTATAAATTTTATCCATGGAAATAAGTTTAAAAAAAACCTCCCTGCGTAGTATAACAAAATCATGTTCCAAAATAAGTGCCCAAAACTTCCGTGAAAAAAGCTATAGGTGAGTAGCGTCCATGGCTTGAATAGTACTTGATTAAAGTTTGAAGATAGCTCAAAAAGTGAATAAAATAGGTTTATATCTATTTTAAACAAAAAGAATACGGTGCTTAAAAAAATAGGAAGAATAAATAGCAGAATATTTATTACAATAAGTTTTTCTGCAATGTTAAATTGTGATAATCTGTCTTTGATGTTATTCCAGTTTAAATTCATATCCTTTATTTAATTGTCCCACCTATTCCTATTAAATTGATTTCTTTTCCAATACCACATCATTATAAATCCAGCAATTGCCCCTCCTAAATGCGCAAAATGAGCTATGGGGCCTATGGAAAAGGAAGTAATTCCGAAAAAGAAGTCCCCAACAATTATAAGAGGCACAAAGTATTTTGCTTTTATGGGTATAGGCAAAAATATCATCATTAACTCTGTATTTGGAAATAACATTGCAAAAGCAACAAGAATACCATAAAGCGCACCAGAAGCTCCCACCATTACAGTATTGTATGTTTGATAGAGTGAACCAATTCGCTCTTCTGAAATGCTTTCTAATAAATTCGTATCATAACGACCGTAGGTTAATAAATCATTGATACTATCTGGATTATTTGTTATGGATAAAATTTCTGCGGAGATAGATGAAAATTCTAAATTATATACTAGTAGTTGTAATATAGCGCCTCCTAATCCCGCGGATAAATAAAAAAATAAAAATTTGTTTCTTCCCCATAATTGCTCTAAGGGTGAGCCAAACATCCATAAACCCAACATATTAAATAGTATATGTGTAAAATTTCCATGCATAAACATATGCGTTACTAATTGCCAATATCTAAATAAGGGATTTTCTATGTAATGCAACGCAAAGAGATTATCAATAGATTCTCCCAACAGTAATGTTGCTAGGAAAAAGATTCCATTTATAATTAATAAGTGTTTGATGGTATTAGGAATTCTATTCATTATTAGTTTAATTGTTTATCCATTTCATTTTTACTCAATAAAAAATAAATCTTCTTATTAAAGGGCGTAGTTAATGAATCCTTACATTTTAACAATTTTTCAATAATGGATTTTTGCTCCTCATGGTTTAATGGCATTCCATTAGTAATTGCTAAAGATTTGCACAAAGATTGCGCAATAGAATCTGCATAACTAAAACTCTCCACTGGAGACTCTGTTTCAAAAGTTTCAAAAAGATTTTCTATCACTTCCTTTATGTTTTTATTCATACAAATAGCAGGAACGCCGTTTACTTTTAATTCATTATCACTTAGCACCTCAAAAGAAAAACCCATTTCTAAAAACGTCTCTTTAATCTCTGCAAAAATAGATTTTATTTTTAATGAGAGTTCTATATTAATGGGAAATAACAATTGCTGGCTTTTTTGTTTTTTGGTGGTTACACTTTGCAAAAAATCTTCATATAAAATGCGTTGATGTGCCCTATATTGATTAATAACTAAAACATCTTCATCTAAATGCGTTACTATGTATTTATTATTAATTTGAAAATGATTTCTAATTGTTATGTCTTCTGTTAGAAAACTATTGTTTTGAGGAATCGTATTTAAACTACTTTCCTTAATCTTCACTAATGGTTCCCATTGCTCTTTTGTGATTTTTTCACTTTTTTGCACAAACGGATTAAAAGACTTGTCCACTTCTATAGCAGGGTCTTTGGGGGATTTTGATTTATAACTATAGGGAATATCTAAAGAGGGATTGTGGTTAAAATCTAAAGAAGGCGTGATTTGAAACATGCCTAGACTATGTCTGGTCGCTGATTTTAAAATAGCGTATAAATCTTGTTCGTTTTCAAATTTTATTTCCGTTTTTGTGGGATGAATATTAATATCTATAGATTCTGGATTTAGCTCAAAAAAAATGAAATACCCAGGATAGTAGCCCTCTGGAAGCAATCCTTTGAATGATTGAACTATAGAATGATGCAAAAAAGGGCTTTTTATAAATCTATTATTTACAAAAAAAAATTGTTGCCCTCTGTTTTTTCTTGCATAATCAGGTTTAATGATATATCCCGAAATTTTTCCTACTGTGGTATCAGAGGAAATAGTTACCAATTTTTCTTCTATTTTTTTTCCAAAAATGGCAACAATACGTTGAGATAGAGTCCCTTTTGATAAGTTAAGAAGGGTGGAATTATTTTGCTGAAAAACAAAACTTATAGACGGATATGCCAACGCCACTCTGTGAAATTCATCAATGATATGGCGCAATTCTACATTATTAGATTTAAGAAAATTTCGCCTTGCTGGAATATTAAAAAATAAGTTTCTAATAGCAATAGAAGTCCCTTTTGTCGTTGCAGAAATGTTTTGGTATTCTACTTTACTAGCGGCTATTTTAAGATGGGTTCCCACTTCATCTTTCTCTTGCTTTGTGTGCATTTCTATTTGCGCTACCGCTGCAATTGAAGCTAATGCTTCGCCTCTAAATCCTTTGGTCTGTAGGGAAAACAAATCATCTATTTGTTTAATTTTGGAAGTAGCATGTCTCTCAAAAGCCAATCGCGCATCCGTCTCACTCATCCCCTTCCCATCATCAATCACTTGAATGAGTTTCTTCCCTGATTCTTGTATAATTAATTGAATATTTTCTGCTTTAGCATCTATTGCATTTTCTAATAACTCCTTCACTACAGAAGCAGGTCTCTGAACGACTTCTCCGGCTGCTATTTGATTAGCTACGTGGTCTGGCAATAAGGTGATAATATCTGCCATTGAAAATATTAGGTGTTGAATATAGACAAGTCAAAATCTATAATGTATAAAAAAATAAAAACTAAGATTAATATAATAAATAAGAGCATTCTTGAAAAGGAACTATTTGACCTATTGCGCATGGAAAGTCTAGTTTCTTGCCAACTTTTACTAAAATCGTTATTGTTGTAGGTATCTTGATATTGCTCAAACTTTGATCCTATCTCATAGGCATTATCTAGTTTTTTTCCTTTAAAATAACGCGGTGTGTAGTTGTAACGCTTGTTTTTTCTTAGTTTAAATAAATTTACTTTAATCATTTTAAAATTTTAATGACACCATTTTTAGTGCAGAAATAGCGGCTTCCTCTCCTTTGTTTCCATATTTTCCGCCACTCCTATCTATTGCTTGTTGTTTGTTATCGTCAGTAAGGACACTAAATATAACGGGAACATCGTATTTGACATTCAAATCTTTAATTCCACTAGAAACAGCTTGACATACATAATGAAAATGTTCCGTTTCTCCTTTAATAACACTCCCAATCACTATAACTGCATGTAACTTCTTTTCTTGAATGAGTTTTTTAGCTCCATAGACTAATTCAAAACTCCCTGGAACATAACAAGTGAAAATGTTTTTTTCTAATACCTCATTTTTAAGAAGCGTTTCAAATGCTCCTTTATATAGGTTATCAGTAATGTCAAAATTCCATTCTGAAACTACAATTCCTATTTTTAATTCTTTATTCGTTTGAGTTGAAAAGACAGATTGTTTTTTAATAGCATCTGCTGTAGACATAGTATTAATTTTCTAAAAACCCTATCTGTATATCTATATCTTTTGCTTGATCCGATTCTGGAAACTCCTTTTTAATTCTTTTCATAAAAGACAGGGCTTCTTTTTTATTCCCTAAATCTATATCAATAATTGCGGCTTTGTATAGATATTTTGGAGTGGTATAACTATTTTCATTCTTCGCGATAGATTTTTTATAAAAACTCACAGCTGTTTCAGGCTCTTCTAGTTCTAAATAAGCATCACCTATGGCACCTAAAGCTAATGTGCTTAACAAAACATCATCAGAATTAAAAGACGTTAAATATTCTATCGCACTTTCGTAATTCCCTAAATTAAGGTAGGACATTCCTGCTGCGTATTTTGCCAAATTTGCTGCGGGTGTACCGCTATAATTATCTATCACATCTAAAAAGCCATAACGCCCTTCTCCCCCATTTAAAGCTAGGGTAAATAGCGAATCTGATTCTTGTGAATTGACGGCTATATCAAAATAATATTGTGCTTGATTTAATTCGTTAATCGCTTCGTTATTTTTCTTTTTTACCACAAAGTTTTCATACCCTAAGTACCCCAAAACTCCTACTATTATTACAATAAATGTACCAAAGATATAATTCTGATACTTCAACAATAGCATTTCTATTTTTGAAGCATTGTTGTCCAAAGAACTAAAAAAACGATTTGCAAATCCTTTTTTTTCTACTTTTTCGTTATTTGTTGCCTTCTTACTTGTGTGTTTTTTAGTATTACCCATTTTGTTTATATAAATAAAGGCTGCAAAATTATAAAATATAATCTATTTTTAAACTTTATAACTTAATTTGTTTCTAACATAAACATAAAGTATTCTTTTAATAGGTAAAAAAGTAATACTTTTGCCGATTAAAATTAACAAGCAAATGTCATTTTCTAATTGGATTTTATTCTTTTTCATCCTACAAATAATTCATTTTTTAGGGACTTGGAAACTTTATATTAAAGCAAATAAACCTGCTTGGGCATCAATTATACCGATATATAATGCGTTCGTATTGATGAAAATTATCAACCGCCCTAAATGGTGGGTAATTCTTTTGTTTTTACCCATAATTAACTTAATATTACTCCCCATTATCTGGGTAGAAACCCTTCGCAGTTTTGGATTTAATAGTAGAAAAGACACCTTATTAGTTATTTTCAGTTTAGGATTATATATTTATTGGATTAACTACAGTAGTGACAACATTAGTTATATTGAAAAAAGAAGTTTAAAACCTCTTAACCCAGTAGAAGATTGGATTAGCTCTATACTATTTGCAGTAATTGCAGCTACGACTGTCCATAATTATTTTATTCAACCGTATATAATCCCTACAGGCTCTTTGGAGAAAACGCTCCTCGTGGGAGACTTCCTCTTTGTTAGCAAATTTCATTATGGAGCTAGAAATCCTATGACGGCTGTTTCTTTTCCAATGGTACACGACACAATTCCGTTACTAAAAAAACGCTCCTATCTAAAGAACCCACAAGCTCCTTATTTTCGTTTGCCTGGATTTCAAAAGGTTAAAAGAAATGAAATTGTCGTATTTAACTGGCCCGCGGACACGGTAAGACAATTTTTCGTTAGAGAAAAAAGAGTAGAAAAGCCCATTGACAAAAAGTCAAACTATGTAAAAAGATGTGTGGGTATTCCGGGGGACACGCTAGCTATAATTGACGGATTTGTTCATATAAATGGAAAACAGACAATACTGCCAAATAGAGCCAGACCTCAATATACTTATTCGCTTTATAACGCCAAAGGCATCTCTTCTAAAAAATTATTAAGTGTAGGTGTTACAGGGTTTAATAGAAAATTCATCATTTCAAATATTACTCAAAATAGTTATAAAGCACTGCTACCCTATATCATAGGGGTTACTAACAATGAGCCAAATAACTTCGTTGTATTAACCCGTTCTAGCGGCATCCCAATAAAAGTGATTAGAAAGCATAGGATTAAAATTAAAGAGTCATTAGAAACTCAAAAAAGAGTAACGTTAACTTTAGAACAAGAAAAAAAACTTACTTCAAATAAAATTTTAGATAGCCTTATCAGAAAAATAGATACGCTAAAAAGATATAACACCTCTTTCTTCCCCAATAGGATTACCTATAATTGGAACGAAGATAATTTTGGACCTATCTACATTCCTAAAAAAGGAAGTACCGTCGCGCTAAATTTGGAGAACTTACCCTTATACAAGAAAATCATCCTTGATTACGAAAAAAACACTTTAGAGATACAAAACAATACTATCTACATCAATGGAAAGGCTACGGATTCTTATACCTTTAAGCAAGATTACTACTGGATGATGGGAGACAACAGACACCAATCTGAAGACAGTCGTTACTGGGGATATGTGCCTGAAAATCATATCGTTGGAAAACCTGTATTTATTTGGTTTAGTGTAGATAATTTTAATGCTGGGATAAAAAATTGGAAAGTGAGATGGGACAGAGTATTTACAACCGTTCAAGGCAAAGGAGAGAGAGTGTCCTATTTTCCTTACTTTATCGTCCTTTTCGTACTTTGGCAAGCCTATAGTTTTTACAGAAAAAGAAAAAAAGCTAAAAAATCTAATTCTTAACCATGACAGCGGCAATTTGCCCTGCATATTTTCCACCTATTGACTATATAGCGTGGGTATTAAAACAAAATAAGGTTGTTTTAAACAAAGACTTTTTTTACCAAAAACAAACGTTTAGAAATAGAACGAGTATCTATAGCCCAAATGGAAAACAAGATTTAATTGTACCCATTCGCCATACCCAACACAAACAAACCGATGGGGAAATAAAAATAGCCTACGATGAAGATTGGCAAAAAAATCATTGGAAATCTATCACTACCGCCTATAACGCCTCTCCTTTCTTTGAGTTTTATAAGGAAGAATTAGAGCCCTTGTTTTTGAAAAAACACGAAACGCTATATTCTCTTAACAAAAAAATCCTCCTCCTTGTTTTTGGACTTTTAGATGTTGCCAGTCCTTTAGTAGAAGAAAAGAACTACATACTAAATACCGAACTTGTCATTGCCAAAAGACCTCCCATCTATCCTATTCCACAATATACTCAGGTATTTAAGGTTAAGCACGGATTTATCCCTAACCTTTCTATTTTAGATTTGATATTTAACTTAGGTAATGAGGCAAAGGGATTTCTTGAAAAGGGGAATTAAAAAACCGCCCTAAATGGAGCGGTTTGAATAAAAAAAGAAAATTTATTTTCTACCTAATCACAGCTTGTAGATAAAGTTTGGGTATCCTCTTTTTGAATGTGTAAAATGCTATTACCAGTTGCTGTTTGAATACATGTTAAACTACTATTATTCATTATATTTAAACGAGTTAAAGACGTATTACTGCTGATATCCAAATCAGTTAATGAATTCTGAAATAAAAATAAACTAGTCAATTCTGTATTTGTAGATACATCCAAGGTAGTTAATGAATTTTGAAATACCGATAAATGATTCAATTCCCTATGGATTGATACATCCAAAGCAGTTAATGAATTCTGATATGCCCACAAACCAGTCAAAGAAGTATTTGTAGATATATCCAAAGCGGTGAGGTAATTACCCCATATCAAAAACTCAGTCAAATTATTATTAGTTGATACATCGAAAGCGGTGAGGTAATTATCAGCTACAGATAATCTATTCAAAGACGAATGCGTTGATACATCCAATGAGGTCAGAGAATTTTCTTGGGCCCATAATTCAATCAATGATGAAATGTTTGATACATTCAAAAACGTTAAGGAACATCGAACTACATTTAAATAAGTCAAATACGAATTTTTAGAAAAATCCAAAGCAGAAAGGGGATTATGATGTAAATTTAACGAAGTCAAAGACTTCATATAACCTACTCCACTTAAACTCTTTATATTTCCACTAACGGCACTTATATTTGTAATTCTTTCTAGTGCAACTAGTCTGATGTATGTTCCAGAAACGTCGCTATTATTTACTTGTGAATTAGTTATAATTTTATTTCTAAAATTAGTATCTGGAATGTGAATAAAAAAGTCAGAGGTTGATTTGCTAGTGGTAAGTTTTAGTGTATATGTTTTGGCACTGTCATCTTTTGCAGTAACGATTATAGTATCTCCAGCAAATGAAACGGCATCGTTTACTTTTTTATCTGCAATAGTAGTAGGTGGAATAATTAGTTTTTTTAATGTTACATTGGTTTTATAATTAGGCAATGCTGGAAAAGAAATAGTCTTTCCGTTTATCTTACCTATATAGTCGTTTGTGCCATCTGTGATAATTATTTGTCTAATATTTTTATTTAAAGTTGAATGAGCAGGTATTGTTAGTGTATAAGTGCTAATGTCACCATTTTCTGCGGTGACAACTATCGTTAATGCAGTACCTACTGCAATTTTGGTTCCTACGCTTTTATCAACCGTGGCATTGTTAGATATTTCTAGTGTTTTAATCGTTACTTCTGTTGCACTATTCGGAAGTGATTCAAAAAGAGTAGCGTTCGTTCCATCTATGGACACTTCGTAATCTTTGTCTGCAGTAACTACTAATTTAATAATGTCGTTGCCACTTTTATCTTCCTTATCTTTGTTACATTCTATAAAATATAAAAAAGTTGCTAATAAAGAAACTGCTAAAACTATTTTTTTCATTATTTTAAGTATAAGTGGCTAATATACCTTTTTTTAATAAATAATAGAGGATTTGATATTTAATTTAGGAAACGAAGCAAAGGTATTTCTTGAAAAGGGGAAATAAAAAAAGAAAATTTATTTTCTACCTAATCACAACTTGTAGATAAATATTGCCCTGAATCTTTTCGAAATTCAAATAAACCAAAAGTTTGTCCAGTTGCTGTTTGGATACAGGTCAAACTTGGATTATTCTTTACATCTAGATACTCCAATCTTGTACTTGTAGAAACATCCAAAGCGGTTAGGGAATTGTTCTGTACATTTAATTGAAACAAATACTTATTATTAGATATATCCAATGCAGTTAGGGAATTACTTTTTACTTCTAAATGAGTTAAAAGTGTATTATTAGATATATCCAAACTCGTTAAGGAATTAGATGCAACATATAAATAATTTAATCTGGTATTTGCAGAAACGTCCATATTGGTTAAAGGATTAATACTTGTAACTAAAATTTTTAAATTAGTATTACTACTTACATCTAAAGTTGAAAGAGAATTACTGGAGATATTTAAATAAGTCAAAGATGTATTACTACTCACATCAAAAGTTGTCAGTGAATTACTACCAATACTAAATGAAGTCATAGTATTATGAATACTTAAATCGAAACTTGTAAAAGAATTATCAGCTAAACTCAAAAAAGTTAATGATGTATTATTACTTAAATCGAAACTTGTTAAAGAATTATCAGCTAAACTCAAAAAAGTTAATGATGTATTATTACTTAAATTGAAACTTGTAAACGAATTTCTATATAAATTCAAATATCTTAAAGATGTATAACTACTCAAATCAAAAGATGTCAATGAATTTGATTTTGCATTTAATACACCTAGAGATGTATTAGTATTTGTATTTACTATTGCTGTCAATGAATTTGAATTTACACTTAATTCACGTAAAGATGAATTATTACTTATATCTATAGTTGATAATGAATTAGAATTTACATTTAATACACTTAAAGATGTATTATTATTAATAGCTAAAGCTGTTAATGAATTAGAATCTGCTCTCAACGTTTCTAAAATCGTACTACTACTAACATCTAAAGCAGTTAGTGAATTGGATTCTACTCTTAACAAAGTTAAAGATGAATTATTGCTGAGATTTAAGGCTGTCAAAGAATTTGATTCTGCAAATATAGCAGTTAAAGATATATTGTTGCTGAGATTTAAGGTTGTCAAGGGATTAGACCTTACTAATATTTTATTTAAAGATGTAATATTATTAAGATTTAAGGCTGTAAGAGAATTCCAATCGAGGTTTATATGAGTCATAGTCGTATTACCACTCAAATCTAAAGTTGAAAGAGAATTCCATCTGATATTTAAATAATTCAAAGATGTATTACTACTCACATCTATAGTTGAAAGAGAATTCAAGGAGATATCTAAATAAGTCAAAGATGTATTACTACTTACATCTATAGTTGAAAGAGAATTCCATTCGACATCTAAATAATTCAAAGATGTCATATATTTTACACCGCTTATAGTAGTTATTTTTCTATTATCTGCGTTTAGGTTTGTCACTCTTTCCATTGCGGTTCGTCTGATAGATATTCCCTTTACGTCGTTATTAGTTACTTGTGAATTAGCAATAATTGCGTATCTAAAATTAACATCTTGGATGTGGATGTATCCCTCAGGTGGTGTTTCACTAACTGTTAGTATCAAAGAGTATATTTTAGTGCTGTTGTCTTGTGCTGTTACGGTGATACTGTCTCCACTAATGGAAATTAAATCGTTTACGTTTTTGTCTGTAGTAGCATTATCGGATAAGGAAATCCATGATATTCTCGCTTGCGTTGTTCCAAAAAGTAAAGGTGGAAAATTGATGTTTGTACCACTAACTGTACCTACATAGGTCTCGTATGCTTGAATTTTTATTGCCATGATACTTTTTCCAGTAGTTGCAGGAGTTATAGATATATCCAAAGTATAAGTTTGTGTGCTTTTGTCTTGTGCAGTCACTACAATACTATCTCCAGAAATGGAAATCGCATCGTTTACGTTTTTGTCTGTGGTAGCATTAGCAGATACGGTTAGCGATTTTATACTCGATTGGGTCGTACCAAAAGGCAATGCTGAGAATGCAATAGTTGTTCCAGTTATCGTACCAGTATAGTCTGTGCTGTTTGCCGTAATCACTATAGCAGTAATGTCCTTATTTGTAGATGGAGGTTGCGTATTTGTAGTTACCGTAAAACTTTTTGTATCGCCATTTTCTGCGGTGACCACTATCGTAAAAGCGGTTCCTACGGCAATTTTATCCCCTACGCTTTTATCAACCGTGGCTTTGTAGGATATTTCTAAAGTTTTAATCGTAACCTCTGTAGTTCCAAAGGGAAGTAATTCGGAAAAACTAACGGTCGTTCCATTAAGGGTGGCTTCATAATCCTTGTCTGCGGTGACAACTAATTTGACAATGAGGTTGCCGTTTCGTTTTTCTTCTGTTTCTGGTTTACATTGAATAAATGAAGTTACAGCAAGGAATAATATGAGTGTTCTATAAAGCATTTTTTTCATAATTATAATTTTAAGTGACTAATATACCTTTTTTTTATTAAATAGAGGATTTGATATTTAATTTAGGAAACGAAGCAAAGGTATTTCTTGAAAAGGGGAAATAAAAAACCCTCTCACATAGTGAGAGGGGTTGAACATTTTATTGAATGTTGTATTTTTATTTTTTCTTATTTGCCGTTTTTTTTAAAGAGATAACACCCTTATCCCTTCATCATTTACTTTGGAAATATGGATATCTAACTCTATGGGTAATGAAGAAAACACCGATGCAAATTCGTTTTTTATTTTTTCTGCAGTTCCTTGCGCATTGGATAACGCAAAAAACGAAGGTCCTGAGCCAGAAATACCACTACCCAAGGCGCCCGCCTTTTTCGCACTTTGTTTTAATTCATCAAATTTAGGAATAAGTGCTTTGCGCTGAGGTTCTACCAATATATCCTCTAAGGCTTGGCTAATATGCTCGTAATTTTCTGTATATAATCCAGACACAAAGAGTCCCATATTTGCCGTTTGCTTGACTGCATTTTGTAAAGAGACATTTTTCTTTAAGACGTTTCTCGCATCTGCCGTTCTTAATTCTATTTGTGGGTGTACAACTGTTACAAACAGTGACTTTGGCGTAGGTAATTTAACAATAGTCAATTTTTCTGCACTTTTAGAAAGCGTAATTCCTCCAAAAAGCAAAGGCACTACATTATCTGGATGTTTGGAGCCACTCGCCGTTTTTTCCCCTTCCATCGCAAAAGACACTAATTGCTCTTGGGTGAAAGGACTACCTAGCAACTGATTTATCGCAAAAACAATACCCGCACCAGAGGCAGCACTACTTCCCATACCACTACCCGGTTTTATTTTTTTGTGTATTTCTATATCAAAACCCACATTCGTTCCATAGGATTTCAACAACGCTTTTGCCGCTGTCCCTACTAAATTTTTGTCAATGTCTTTGGGAATAGGTTCTCCAGTCGTTTTAGTGATTCTCAGTACTCCAGAAGTGTTTTTCCGCACGACCATTTCATCGCCTATCGGCTCAGACAAACAAAGTCCTAAAATATCATACCCACAAGATAGGTTTGCCACAGAAGCAGGACAAAATATTTTTATGCTGTCCATAGGGTTATTTTTTTCCTATTTTAATAATATCTGCAAAAACTCCTGAAGCCGTAACGTCCGCACCTGCACCTGCACCTTTGATAATTAAAGGCTGTTGGCTATATCTCTTTGTGTAAAATAGTACAATCACATCACTTCCTTTGAGGTTATAAAAAGTATGTGTAGGCTCGATATATTGCAAACCTGTCTTTGCTTTATCACCCACTAATTCTGCGACATATTTTATTTGGGAGTCGTTTTTATTTGCAGTTTCTATTATCTTTTTAAAATGAGACTCATTTTTCTTAAGCGCACTAAAAAAAGAATCATTGTCTTTAGTTTCTAAACATTCTTTTGGAAGAAAATCTTCTATCTCCACATCATTTAGTTCTAATTCTAAACCACTTTCTCGCGCTAAGATTAAAATTTTACGAACAACATCTATTCCTGATAAATCTATTTTTGGGTCGGGTTCTGTATATCCTTCTTCCATCGCCAATTTCACTACTTCTTCAAATGTTTTCTCACCCGTTAAATAGGTGTTGAATATAAAATTCAAACTCCCAGACAATACTGCCTGTATTTTCAGTACCTCATCCCCTGAATCCACCAAATTATTCAAGGTGTCAATAATAGGTAATCCTGCACCTACATTCGTTTCAAACAAGAATGAAGCTCCGTATTTTTTAGATAAATAATTGAGATTTTTGTAAATCTCATAATTTCCTGAACACGCAATTTTGTTAGACGCTACTACGTGAACGTTTTTCTCTAAATAGCGACTGTACTGATTGGCAATTGCTTCATTAGCGGTATTGTCTATCAAAATACTATTTCTGAGATTTAACTGCTGTATTTTTTTATAAAACTCCTCTAAATCCATTTTTTCATCTGCATTCTCTATCCCCTCTCTCCATTGAGTTAAATCTATTTTTTCACCTTTTTCAAAAAGCATTTTCCTAGAATTAGCAAGGGCTCTAACTCTAATTTTCAAGCCTAATTTATCTTTTAAATAGTCTTTTTGCTGCACTATTTGATCAACCAGCTTCCCTCCTACATTTCCCAATCCAATGATAAATAAATTGAGTTGTCTGACTCCTTCCTCAAAAAATTCCTCATGCAATACATTTAGCGCTTTCTTTATATTGTGATTATTAATAATAAAAGAAATATTTCTCTCAGAAGAACCTTGAGTAATGGCTACTACATTAATATTATTTAATCCTAAAACACTAAATATTTTTCCGCTTATTCCTTGGTGGTTTTTCATGCCATCGCCTACTACCGTTATGTTTGATAATCCTTTCTCAATATTTAATGGGCGAATTTTCTTTAACGCTATTTCATATGAAAAATATTTATCAATCGCTTTTTTAGCTATCGTTGCGTATGCTTCTTCCACCGCAAAACATATTGACGATTCTGAAGAAGCTTGAGTCGTCATAATCACATTAATATTATGCTGATAAAGGATTTCAAAGAGTTTTTTTGAAAAACCGGGCATCCCTTGCATCATTGTTCCTTCTAAGGTTAGCAAGGCTATTTTTTCAATATAACTAATACTTTTAACTATCTCTTTTGGGTTGTCTTGGTCGTTAAATCCTATTTCAGTACCCTTATCATCTGGACTTAAAGTGTTTTTAATATAAATAGGAATTTTCTTTTCCATCAAGGAATATAGATTTGGAAAATGAATAACTTTTGCTCCAAAATGAGACAATTCCATCGCCTCTAAATAAGATATTTTCTCTACAGGTCTTGCTTTTGTTACATACACAGGATTAGCCGTGTAAACACCACTAACATCCGTCCATATTTCTAATGTGCTTGCATTCATCACTGATGCCATTATTGCCGCAGAATAGTCCGACCCACCCCTTCCTAGAGTAGTGGTTTCTCCCAATTCATTTGTTGCAACAAACCCTGGTATTAAAATAACTTTAGAGGATATGTTATCTAAAAACTTATGCGATTCTATTTCTGTTTTTTTTTCGTTTACAACTTCTCTATTTTCTAGAAACGTAGTATATATAAGGTTTTGCGCATCTACTAAGGATATATTTATCTTTTGTGCTTGAAAGAATTCGTAAATTATATTGGAGGATAACATTTCCCCAAAAGAAAGAATTTTATTTATTGTTTTATTCGTTTTCTCTCCTAATACATATACAGCCTCTAAAATATCGCCCAATTCATTAAGTTTGATTTTAAGAAAACTAATCACTTTATTTTGGGAAGAAATAGGGACGTACTGATGAATGTTTTTTATATGAATTTCCTCAATTGCGTCAATCTTTTTCTTATAGGATTCTTTCTTTTTTAAGGCGTCTTCAATAGCATCCACTAAAAGATTTGTAACTCCACTAAATGCGGAAACAACAACGATAAATTGTTCCTCTTCTTTACTAATTATCTCACTGGCTATTTGTAAGTTTTTATGCGTACTTACTGAGGTGCCTCCAAATTTTAATACTTTCAAAATATTCTTTAATTAATCTCTACTATTTGCTACTATTCTCAAAATAAAATAAATAAGTGTCGCTAAAGACCCTATCGCTGCCACCACATAGGTTCTGGCTGCCCATTTGAGCGCATCCTTTGAGGCTGCTAATTCTTGTTGACTAACCATTCCTTTACGTTGTAACCATGCTAAAGCTCTATTACTTGCATCGTATTCAACTGGGAGTGTTATAAAGGTAAATAGTGTCCCTAAGCCATACATAGCTACACCCAAAATGGCAATGTTTTGACCCATGGTAGAGGTTTGCATTAATATTAATCCTCCAATAATAGCATACATGGAGAAATTAGAGGCGACACTGACAATTGGGACGAGTTTAGAGCGCATTTGCAACCATTCATACCCTTGCGCGTGTTGGACGGCATGTCCACATTCATGGGCAGCGACTGCGGCGGCGGCGGCATTTGTTTGATTATATACCCCACTGCTTAGATTCACTGTTTTTGTTTTTGGATTGTAATGGTCTGTGAGCATCCCAGAAGTAGAGACAATTTTTACGTCTTTGATGCCGTGATCTTGAAGCATTTTTTCTGCAATCTCTTTTCCACTTAATCCGTTTCGCAATTGAATTTTAGAATACTTTTTAAATTTACTTTTTAACTTGGAACTTATCCACATACTAAAAAGGGCAAATCCAATACTTATTATATAAAATCCTATCATTGTTTAATTTTTGCGCAAAAATATAAATTTAAATAAATAGTTATGTTACTTTTTATGAGTTAAAAAAAAAAAATGCGCTGTAGTATAATTTTTTTTTTAATTTTGGCAAAATTATTATTTATGAAATCTAAAAAGCACTTATTATATTTATTCTCATTAACATTCTTAATCCCTTTCTTCTCTATGGCACAAGACAAGGGGGTAGACGAAAAAATTAACGAAGCCTTTACACCTATCGCTCATTGGTGGGGTAATTTAATTTTACACAAATTTCCTGGCACAGATATCCCAACTATAATTATACTTTTAGTGGGAGGCGCTCTTTTCTTTACTATTTATTTCAAATTTATTAGTATTAGAAAATTTCCCTTATCTATAAACATAGTAAGAGGTAAATTTGATAAAGTAGACAAACACACTGCGGGAGATAAAAAAGCAGCTGTTAACGGAGATGTGAAGAAAACAATTAAAGACGAAAGTAAATCTGGTGAGGTTAGTCACTTTCAAGCCTTAGCTACTGCAGTATCTGGAACGGTAGGAAATGGAAATATCGCTGGAGTTGCCTTAGCCATAGCCGTTGGGGGACCTGGAGCCACTTTTTGGATGATTGTTTGTGGACTTTTAGGAATGTCTACAAAGTTTGTAGAATGTACATTAGGAGTTAAATATAGAGATATAGGCGAAGATGGTACCGTATACGGAGGCCCTATGTACTATTTATCTAAGGGTTTAAAGGAAAGAGGATATGCGAAATTTGGAAAAATACTCGCCGTAATATTTGCCTTACTATGTATTGGTGCCTCTTTTGGTGGAGGAAATGCAGCCCAATCAAACCAAGCAGCGATACAAATAGTAAGCTTTTTTGGTATGGAAGGAGGTAGTGCACGTACAATTATTGGAATTATAATGATGGTTGTAGTGGGTATTATAATTATTGGAGGTATCAAAAGAATCGCTTCTGTTACTGAAAAAATTGTACCTTTTATGGCTTTAATATATATTATCGCTTGTCTTTATATCATTTTTTCAAATATAACTTTTGTAGACAATGCCTTTGGAATGATTTTTTCTCAAGCTTTTTCACCTCAAGCAGGTTTAGGAGGGTTTTTAGGAGTCTTAATCACTGGGTTTCGAAGAGCGGCATTCTCTAATGAAGCAGGTGCAGGTTCGGCATCTATAGCGCATTCTGCCGTTAAAACAAAATATCCAGCCTCTGAAGGATTGGTAGCATTACTTGAACCCTTTATTGATACAGTAGTTATTTGTACAATGACTGCATTAGTGATTATTATTTTCAATGGAGACAATACCATGTTTAGTTATGGGGGTGTCGGTGGTAAAGTAATTATTGATGGCGAAACACTAGAAGGAGCTGGAATTACGGCAAAAGCATTTGAACACTATATTGGTAGTTTTTCTAATATTTTCTTAATGTTAGCTGTCGTATTATTTGCAGTATCAACAATGATTTCTTGGTCTTACTATGGCTCACAATCATGGATGTTTGTATTTGGAAAAAACAAAATTTCTGATTTAGTTTATAAAATCATTTTCCTTTTATTCATTGTAATTGGTGCAGCAGCAGATATGTCTGCGGTATGGGAATTTTCAGATGCGATGATACTTGCATTAGTATTTCCTAATATGATTGGACTACTCTTTTTATTTCCAAAAATTAAAGAAGAACTCAATAGATATTATAAGGCTATTTTTAAAAAATAATTTCTAAAACATATAATGTTTAATTTTAAAGGGAGTTTCTATATAGACTTTATTAGAAAATATAGAGGACTCCTTTTTTTGTTTTTTATTCTTTTCGCTATTCAAATAGTTGCTTACGTTAATTTCAAAAGGTCACCTGAATATACTTATTCGACCAATGACTCCATTCAGAGACAAATAGACTCACTATACTCAATTCAAGAGAACAAAAAACGAACCCCCATTATCTACCCTTTTAATCCAAATTACCTTACGGATGAGAAGGGTTATAGATTAGGGTTAAGTGTTAAGGAAATAGATAACTTATTCGCATACAGAAAGAAAGGGTTATTTATAAATTCAGCCAAAGAATTTAAGCAAGTTACAAATATCTCTGATTCCCTCTTTGTCGTTTTAAAACCCTATTTAAAATTTCCAAAATGGGTTACTGAAAAACAAACTAAAAAAAAATATACCCCTAAAAAAACCTCAATCGTTAAAAAGGATATAAATAAAGCTACCCTCCCAGAATTAAAAAAAGTTTATGGCATAGGAGATGTATTTGCAAACAGAATCATAACCTATAGAGAAAAAATAAAAGGGTTTCATGATGCCACCCAATTATTTGAAATATACGGCATTGATAGTGCTAAAGTAAAAGAAATCAAAAAGAGATTTAAAATAATTCCTCCTACAATAAAGAAAATATCATTAGAAGAAAGTGCATTGGAGGAGTTGATGAATATTCCATATATTGATTACGATTTGGCAAAAGCAATTATTTTACTTAGAACGCAGAAAGGGTCTATTTCATTGGATTTAATTGTTACAGAATTAGCCTTAGATTCTACCTTAATTAAACGTTTAAACTATTATGTATATTAACTCATGCTAAAACTCACTTTTTTAGGTACGGGCACTTCTCAGGGCATCCCAATAATCGGAGATAATTCACATCCCGTTTTTAATAGTACGGATTCGAGAGATAAACGATTGCGTAGTAGTGTGATGCTTTCATGGGATAACCAAAATATTTTGATAGATTGTGGTCCAGACTTTAGACAGCAAATGTTAGCGACTCAGTTTAAAACAGTAAATGGCATATTATTTACCCACGAGCATGCTGACCACACCACTGGCTTAGACGATATTCGTCCTTTTTTTTTCAAACAAGGGAATATTCCAGCATACGCTACAAAAAGAGTATTAAAAGCGTTAAAGAAACGATTTTACTATATGTTTCAAAAGAGAAATAAATATCCTAATACTGCCTCTTTTGATACTTTTGCCATTAAGCCATTTAAAAAATTTACTATAGGTGGAAAAGAAATTCTTCCGATTGAAGCAATGCATGGGTCACTCCCTATTATAGGATTTAAAGTAGATAATTTCGCTTACTTTACTGACGTTAAAACCTTATCCAAAAAAGCCATATCGCAAGTGCAAAATATTGATGTATTGGTCATAAATGCCTTACAAATAAAACCTCACGACAAACACCTTAATTTAGAAGAGGCATTGAGAATTATTGAAAAAATAAACCCTAAAAAGTCGTATTTTACACATATTAGTCACAACTTAGGTTTCCACGAAGAAGTGCAAAAAAAACTTCCTAAAAATGTATTTTTGGGGTATGATTTTTTAGAGATAGAAATCTAAAATTAAATGCTCTTAGTCAACCACTCTTTAATGGACTGAAAATTTTCCATAGAGACAGTATGTCCTACAGGAAACTCTTCATATTTTACGTCAATCGCTCTTTTCCTATATTCATTTTGACTTTGTCTAGCCCACGCTATAGGAATTACCATATCACTTGTACCATGAGACATATAGGCTTTTATGTTTGTATGAGATTCTTCTGTTTCCTCTATTGTTTTGGGCTCTATATAGCCACTCATAGCCACTACCCTACTAAACTCATTAGGATAACTTAATGCTAAAGCCCATGACAATACCGCTCCTTGACTAAAGCCCATCAATGTGATTTTATTTGTATCTAAAGAATATTCTATTTGTAGTTGTCGAACCCTCTCACGAATTTTCTCTCTTGATGTAATACTTTGCGCAACATCCATTCTGTGTTCTGGCTCCGCTTCAAAGTTTATCGCATACCAAGCATAAGAATTGTATCCCATCTCAAAACATGCCCTCAGTGAAAATACATAATGATCATTGGGAAGTTCATTAGCAAACGAAAACAAATCCTCTTCATTACTTCCATAGCCGTGAATTAAAAATATTGCAGGATTTTTTTCTAATTCTACAGAAGGTTTTCTAACGAGATATTCTAATGTTGAACCCATGATTATTTGATTTCTAATTTTCCAGAATTTAACACCCCATACGATTCCCCTTTAATTTCTGTATCTAAAAAAGCGCAATTTTTAGAAGTAGAATAAATCTTTTCTTCTTTAAAAGTATATTTTAATTCAGGGTTAAATAGTGTTAGGTTTGCTTTTTGATTTTCGCTGATTGAGCTCTTTTCAAATCCAAATCTCTCTTTATTTCTCGTGAGAATCTCAATGGTTTTTTCTATTGAATACAAAGTGTTTAAAACGCCAAACATCGCTTCTAATCCAATACTACCATCCAAAGCCGTTTCAAATTCTACTTCTTTATGTTCAATATTTACAGGTTCGTGCATAGAGGTGACAAAATCTATCGTACCGTCTTCTACTCCTTTGCGCAGTGCCTTAATATCTTTTTTAGTTCTTAGTGGCGGATTAAATTTAAAATTACTATCAAATTTTTCCAATGTGCTATCATCAAAAAATAAATGAAAAATACTTGTACTACAACTTATATCTAGCCCTTCTCTTTTGGCTTTTTTAATATACTCAACAGATTCGGAAGTAGTGATATAAGGGATGTGTAATTTGCCTCCAGTATGTTTCAATAACGCTAAATCTCTTGCTATCTGAATAGTTTCCCCAATGGGTGGATTTCCAAAAAGTCCTAATCGTACATTTACTTCCCCTTCATTTGCCATAGTATTCCTAGACAAACTTTCATCACTTGGATAAGAGATTACTAAACCTTTAAAAAACTGAGTATATTCCAATGCTGATTTTAAGAGTTTTGCTTCATTAATTGACTTTTTATAATCTCCAAAAGCAAATGCCCCTGATTTATTCATATCATATAACTCTGATAAAAATTCCCCTTTTGCTCCTAGGGTTAAACTACCGATAGGAGAAATATCTACCGCACTATTCTTACATGAATTTTTAATATGATTTACGGTGGATTGATTGTCATTTACTGGAAACACATTTGGGTTAATCGCAATAGATGTAAAACCAGATAGGGCAGCCGTTTTTAATCCGTTTTGCAGCGTTTCTCTTTCTTCATATCCTGGTTCTCCAAAACAAACACTAGAATCAAACCATCCTTTTGAGATATGTAAGTTAGGTAATTCAACAACCTGAGATTCTTTATCCTCAATCGTATCTGCGATTTTAAGAACAACATCGTTGTCTATTAAAATATCTTTAATTTGTTGGTGGTAGGGACTTTCAGCGTCTATAATTTTTCCTTTTTTTAAAAGAAATTTCATAAGTCAATTCTGTGGCAAATGTAATACAATATTTCTAATTTAGAAATTAAAATTTTTCAAATACACTCAAACCAAACAGTGCAAAGTCATATTTTACAGGATCTTCTTTATCCATTTTTCGCAAATATGTATCCAATTCTAGCAAACTTTTAAAGTCATTTGCCTTTCTTTTAATTAATCCTAATTTTCTAGCTACTACTCCGCTGTGCAAATCTAAGGGGCATGACAGTTGTGATGGTTTGATTGTTTTCCACAATCCAAAATCTACTCCTTTTTTATTCTCTCTAACCATCCACCGCAAAAACATATAAATACGTTTGGCAGCACTATTTTTTAATGGGTCAGCTACGTGTTTTTGGGTGCGTGCAGGATGTGGAATTGAAAAAAAAATCTTTTTGAAATTATGGATTGCCTCGTGTAAATACTCATCATTACTATATTTTGAATACAAATTTTCTAACCCCCCACAATTTTTATAGATATACTGTAATGCTTGCAAAAAATGACAAAAGTCTAATCCATTAAAGGTGCGATGTTTAAAATCTAAAAACGATTTTGACTGTAAGTCTTTATTAGAATGAGAAAGAATAAAATCATGTGGGGAATTTTCTAAAAGCGACATCATTTTATTTGCACTATTAATTATAGTCTTACGCTGTCCCCAAGCAATAGTCGCCGTTAAAAAAGCTGCGATTTCTATATCTTCCTTTTGCGTAAATTGGTGAGGTATTTGGATAGGGTCACTAGAAATGAATGAACTGTTTTCATATTGATTTGCTTTTTCATCTAAAAAAGATTTAATCTCCTTAAGATTGAATTTGCCCATCCTTCAATATTATTTTCCTATTCGTACTTGAGGCAAGCGAATCGTTGTGAGTTACTATAATAAATGTATGATTAAAAGTATCATTAAGTTCAAAAAATAGTTCGTGTAGTTCTTCTGCATTCTTAGTGTCTAAATTACCACTTGGCTCATCCGCAAAAATAACTTTAGGGTCATTAATCAACGCCCTTGCTACGGCTACTCTTTGTTGTTCTCCTCCAGACAAAGCGTTGGGCTTATGGTCTTTTCGATGATATACTTTCATTTTTTCTAAAAGAAAAGCCGCTTTTTCTTTTGCTTTTTTTTGAGAAGTTTTGGCAATCATTGCTGGCAAGCATACATTTTCAATGGCTGTGAACTCTGGCAATAACTCGTGAAATTGAAAGATAAACCCTATCTGACGATTTCTCAGCTGGCATATTTTTTTGTCACTAAACGATAAGATATCTTCCCCAAGGATTTTTAATGTAGTATCTGATTTAAAAGATGGACGCTCTAATGTTCCTAATATCTGCAATAAGGTTGTTTTTCCAGCACCTGATGGACCTACAATAGAAACAATTTCACCTGAATTGATTGTTAGATTTATATTTTTTAAGATTTGTAGCGTTCCAAAAGATTTATTTATGTTTTTTGCTTCTATTATTTTTCCCATTCTTAATATCTTTGGAGACAAAATTAAATCAAATAGTTATGAATAATCAAAATGAAGAGAAAATTTATTTAGCAGGTGGATGTTTTTGGTGTACCGAAGCCATTTTTAGTAAAATAA
>JAMJVX010000024.1 GCA_023558315.1 Flavobacteriaceae bacterium | reverse complement strand
TCTGAAATAATATCTAAATACGTAATTCCCGGTTTTACCATAACGATATCTGCGCCTTCTTCTACATCGTTGATTGCTTCTTGTAGGGCTTCTTGTCTATTGGCGATATCCATCTGATAGGTTTTCTTATCTCCAAACCCAGGGGCTGAATCTAGGGCATCCCTAAACGGTCCATAAAAAGCAGAAGCGTATTTTGCGCTGTAACTTAAAATAATGGCGTTGTGTTTTTGTTCTTTTTCTAAAAGTTCTCTAATCGCTTTTACCCGTCCGTCCATCATATCGCTGGGTGCTACGCCGTCTGCCCCTGCCTCTATATGACTTAATGCCATTTGCGCCAATACTTGTACGGTATCGTCATTCACAATTTCTTTGTTTTTCACAATTCCATCGTGTCCCATACTTGAATAAGGATCTAAAGCTACATCCGTAAATACGACCATTTCAGGAACGGTATTTTTTATAGTTTGTATGGCTTTTTGCATCAACCCATTTGGATTTAGGGCTTCTTTTCCTGTGTTGTCTTTTAACTCATCGGACACTTTTACAAAAAGCAACACCGCCTTTAATCCCATTTCCCATAACTCTTTTACTTCCTCGCAAAGTGTATCTAACGAAAAACGATAATAGTTGGGAAGACTAGGGATTTTTTCTTTCTTCTCTTTGCCTTCTACGACGAATAGGGGGACGATAAAATCCTCTACGGTTACTGTATTTTCTCTTACGAGGGCTCGTATAGATTCGGAACTTCGCAATCTTCTATTTCTACTATATGGAAACATATTCTATAATTTTTAAGACACCCAATTTACAGGTTTTTTTACTATTTGTATTAACTTTTCTTCTTCGGAGTTTTTTTCTGGCGTCCAATTGTATTTCCATTGCACTACAGGGGGCAAACTCATAAAAATACTCTCTATGCGCCCTTTTGTTTTTAACCCAAAAAGCGTTCCTTTGTCGTGTATCAAATTAAATTCTACATAACGCCCTCTTCGTATCTGTTGCCATTCTTTTTGTGTATCCCCATAACTCATATCCTTTCGTTTTTGTACGATGGGGAGATAACTATGTATAAAATTATCTGCCATATCCGTGATAAATTGATAGGTCTCGTCTATGGGGTGTTTTTGGGTATTTCTTACATAATCAAAAAAGAGTCCTCCTATACCTCGTGCTTCATTTCTATGTGCATTCCAAAAATAGTCATCACATTTTTTCTTGTACTCTTCATAGGAGTGGTTGGGATGTTTTTCACATACTTTTTTTAATTCTTCGTGAAAATATTTGGCATCTTCTTCAAAAAGATAGTAGGGCGTAAGGTCTTGACCGCCTCCAAACCATTGGTCTTGTATCGTTCCATTTTTATCGTAAAGTTCAAAATAACGCCAGTTAGCATGAACGGTGGGAACCATTGGACTTTTTGGGTGAAACACCAAACTCAATCCACACGCAAAAAATTCGGCTTCGGATACCTTAAAATAATTTTGCATCGTCTCTGGCAATTTTCCATATACTTTTGAAATATTTACCCCTGCCTTTTCAAAGACAGCTCCATTTTCTAAGATACGACTTCTGCCCCCACCTCCTTCTTCGCGCTTCCATATATCTTCTTTAAAGATAGATTTTTTATCTACGTCTTCTAAGGCTGCTGCGATTTTATCTTGTAGGGATTCTATATAAGTGTAAAATTTCTCTTTAATCATTTCTTAGTAATCAGTACAATTCAATTATTGTAGCCGTTTGAGGTTTTAAAGTCATTTCTTTAGTTAAAGGTATCTTTTCACCTTTTAGTACATCCTTCCCAAAAGTGAAATGTTGTATTCTTTCTTTGAAACGACCTAAATCTATGGTTTGCGATTCTAAATTGTTATTTAGGATAACCATAACGGTTTCCTTTTCATTGTATCTAAAATAGACATATACATCGTTTTGTGGGATGTAATGCATTGTTTTTCCAGTATGAATTACGGATTTATTTTTTCTCCATTGAAACAATTTTTTGGTAAAGGAAAAATATTTTTCTTGTGAGTCGGTTCTTCCTTTTTTGGTAAACGCATTTTGCGAATCCCCATCCCATCCCCCAGGAAAATCTCGTCTAATATCTCCATCTCCTACTTCTTTTTTTCCTGCCATTCCGATTTCACTGCCGTAGTAAATTTGGGGAATTCCTCTTACCGTGGCTAATACAGTCATCACCATTTTATATTTTTCAAACTCTGGGTAGGTATCGTTAATTCTATTCGTATCGTGATTTTCTACAAACACCATCACGTTATTAGGGTTAGGGTATAAAAAATCATTTTGAAAATTTTTATAAAATCGTACCGTCCCTTTGTCCCAATGTGAGTTATTTTCATTGAAAGCGACATTCAGTGCATCTGTTAGTGGAAAATCCATTACCGTTGGAATGAGTGAATTAAATCCTTGTATTGCAGCGACTGGGCTATCTTTTTGCCAATAAGAAGTGTGAATAGTATTATGCATCCACCCTTCTCCTACAATATTAAAATTGGGATATTCATCCATAATGACTTGCACCCATTTCACCATTGCATTGGGGTCGTTGTATGGATAAGTATCTACTCTAAACCCATCTAAATTGGCAGTTTCAATCCACCAAATGGCATTTTGAGTTAAATAATTTAGCACTAATGGATTTCCTTGATTTAGGTCTGGCATAGAGGGGACAAACCATCCTTCTTCCAATTCTTTATAATCTATCTCAGAAGCATAGGGGTCTGAGTAAAGCTCTTTACGATGATTGGTTTCTGTATACGTATCGTGTTGATGTATCCAATCTTTAGTAGGGATGTCTTTAATAATCCAACTTTCTAATCCCCAATGATTGCTTACATAATCCATTATAAGTTTCATCTCTCGTTTATGGAGTTCTGCGGATAAATTTTTATAATCGTCCACCGAACCATAGCGTGGGTCTATTCTATATACATCGCTTTGAGCATAGGTGTGATAGGAAACTCTTTTGTCATTGTCTTCACAAAGTGGGGTAGACCAAATAGCGGTTGCCCCTAATTCTTTTATGTAGTCTAAGTGATTAATAATCCCTTGAATATCTCCTCCATGCCGTCCGTCTTTATCTACTCTATTTAAAGTGTCTTTCATTTCTGGATGTGAATCATTCGCTGGATTTCCATTCGCAAACCTATCTGGCATCAGCAAATAAATAAGGTCAGAAGAGTCAAAGCCTCTTGGGGTTGCTCTTTCTTTTCTGTCTAATATTTCATACGCTACGGACTGTACTTTGTTTTTCCCTTCAAAAAAATCAATAGTTAGTTTTCCAGCTTTTTCATTGGCTAAATTTAGGGTGATAAATAAGTAGTTTGGGTTTTCTACTCTTTTTGATTCTACGAGTACTCCTTCTTTTTCTATTTTTGGAGTAAGCGCAGAAATGTCCTCTCCATAAACTAAAAGTTGCACTTCACTGTTTTTCATTCCAGCCCACCAATTGGGGGGGTCAATGCGTTTCACTTGAGATAAAACAAGGGTAGAGAAACTACATAAAATAAGTAAAAAATAATATTTCATAGATAATTGATAAATAGGGTGCAAATATAACTTTAAAACTTTTACAAACGTAAAATTGTACTTTGTGTACGTCCTAATTTTTGCGCTAATATCCTTTTTAAATTGGTGTAATCTATCGCAGATTGTCTTATGTCTTGTAATTCTTCATTTGAATCTGCGTTTTCTTTTGTCTTTTCCTTTAGCTCTTGAATTTTCTTGTCTACAAGGCGCAAACGCGTATTTAATATAGTGTCCTCTGTATATTGGGCTACCTTGTCTTCTGGCGTTTTTACCTCTACATTTTTGCTCGCCCAATTGTGTAAGCGATGCTTTTCTTCTTTTACTAAAATATCAGAAATCCAAGTAGAAATTTCTTCCGATACCGAATCAAAAAATCGTGAGGAATCTATACTATTGTCAATTTGCAACTTGTCTATAAGGGTATCAAATAACTCTTTAAATTCAGGATGTGCAAACTGAATTTCATCTTCTTGTAACCCTAATTGGATGTATTCCCATACATGACGCTCATTGTGTTGCGTGATTTCTTTTCCTTCCTCATCTATATATTCCTCTTTAAAAAGGGCTTTTTTCTCTCCATACAATAGGAGTATTTCTATTATTTTCCTTTCGTAAAGAAATGGGGTATCGTATATAGAGACTTCTGTAGATTCTTTTTTAACTAACTTGAGTGAAGATTCTTGAAAATTACTTCTTTTATTTTTATAACTCTGTTCCTTTTGATTTTTCTCTGTAAATCTCGCCAAAGAGGCATACAATACCTCCTGTGAAATGTTTATGATTTTCGCACATTCTTGGATGTATATTTCTTGCTGAATACTGTCAGGAATTTTAGAGATACTTTCTACAACACTGCTGATTACATCCGCCTTTTTTATAGGGTCATTATTAGAATCTTTTAACAGTAATTGCGTTTTAAATTGTATAAAATCAACGGTGTTTTCTTTTAGAAAATTTGTGACTGCTTCCAAGGAGTTTTTCTTCGCAAAACTATCGGGGTCTTCTCCTTCTGGAAATACGCATATACGCACGCGCATATCTTGTTCTAAAATTAAATCTACCCCACGCAAGGCAGCATTTATCCCAGCGGCGTCTGAATCAAATAAAATAGTGATGTTTGGCGTAAAACGCTTGATAAGTCGTATTTGTTCCACCGTTAGGGACGTCCCTGAGGAAGCGACCACATTCTGAATCCCTAATTGATGAAATTGTATAACATCTGTATATCCCTCCACTAAATAACAAATATCTTCTTTTGAGATAAATGTTTTTGCTTTAAACAACCCAAAAAGACTTTTGCTCTTATTGTAAATAGGACTCTCTGGGGAGTTTATGTATTTTGCGACTTTCTTGTTATTTGTTAAAATACGCCCCCCAAAGCCAATGACTTTTCCTGTAAAATTTTTAATGGGAAATATCACGCGCCCTTTAAATCTATCAAAATTTCCTTTGTCAGAAACAATGGTTAGCCCCGTCTCCTCTAAATACTTGAGTTTATACCCTTGCTTTTCTGCTTCTTGTGTAAAACTGTCCGCTTTCGTTGGAGAAAATCCCAATCCAAAATCCTTAATCGTTTTCTCATTAAACCCACGCTCTACAAAGTAGGATAACCCTATTGACTTTCCCTCATCCGTATTCCAAAGCGTATTTTCAAAATATTCCTGTGCAAATTGCGCCACAATATGCATACTCTCTTGCTCGTCTGCTTTTGCCTTTTCCTCGTCTGTTCTTTCCGTCTCCTCAATATCTATATGATACCTTTTTGCCAAATAACGAATCGCCTCAGGATAGGAAAACTTTTCGTGTTCCATGACAAAAGAAATTACATTTCCCCCTTTGCCGCTACTAAAATCTTTCCAAATTTGTTTAGACGGAGAGACCATAAAACTGGGTGTTTTCTCTTGAGAAAAGGGACTGAGTGCTTTGAAGTTTGCGCCAGACTTTTTCAATAGTACAAAATCTCCAATCACCTCCTCTACACGAGCCAATTCATATACTTTGTCTATAGTTGTTCTGGATATCATTGTTAGATGATTAGGTTAATCTATTTTATTTTAAGCTCTTGTTTAATAAGTCTTTTTAACCAATAATTTGTTCTTGCGACAATTTTTTGCTGGATAGGAAAGGGGTAATAATCCAAACATAATCGAGAATAATCATAGGTTTTTTTTGTAATTTCAATATATTTTTTTTCGAGATATTCTGTGGTAATTTCAGAATAATCTTCAGTCAGTAAGACGGGCAATCCTTTATATTTCTTTTCCATTAAAGGATTTTTTTCAATAATTGGAATAGCCCCAGCAATCCAAGCCTCGTAATGCCGATGACAATCTATTCCGTTCCCCTCAGGAGAAATAACAAACTTCGTTTTTTGGATAATATCAAAATATTCTTTGAGCGTTAAGTCTTGATTTTGAAACCCATTATTCTCTAAATTTCGAATGATTCTATTTCTATTAATCGGTTTATCTCCTCTACGATCGGTATCTGTAAGCACTTTAACCGCATTCAAACAGAGATTTGTTTTTTCTTTACCTCCCATAAAGTTCGCTAACTTTTTTTTAGAAAATCTAGCAAAAGTCCAATGAAGTCCTATGGGTTCTTCCAACAATTGATCGTGCCATACTAGCTCGTTATGGATAGTTTTAGCGGGAATATCACTTCTAATACTGGAGGCATTGATTATTAATTGAGATACTTTAATGTTTTTGAGATTTGTAATTTGAAAAGGCGTATTTTCTTTTTTTTGAAAGGCGAATCTATGTGCTTTAGGGGAAATATTTGGTCTCCTTAAATGTATTGCTATTTGAAAGGCCTTGGTTCTTTTTGTTACTTTTCTATTGAGTTTCGTTACCCATTTATAAGGAGGTCTCCAACCTTTAAAAATAGTTTTATCCAAATAGTAATAATATAACGTATAATATTTTCTCTTATAATACTTTCCAAAACGCGAACGTCTAAGGAAAAGACTATTGCCTGTATAGTGATAAATTAAGGCTTTCTCATATACTTTATATCTTACTCTATCAAAAAGTATTTTTATAATTTTATCATTTACAAAGGTTATTTTATTCTTAAATAAAATGTTAAGAATATCTTGGTCCATTAAAGAAAAATTGCCATTATATTTTTCTACTATTTTTATTATTTCTTGATAAAAATCAGTTTTTCTAATTTGCTTTATATTCATTAATAAAACTCCAGAATTAACATAGTTTTCTGGGTCAAGTTCATGAAGGCTATGTTTTTCTTTTAACATTCTTATATAAAAGGCGTCATCTTTGTGTCCTGCAAGAATGTTGTTTTCTAAGTTCAGATTATAAAATTCTTTTAAGTCTCCATGGACAATTACATCCCCTGCATCTAAGTATAAAACTCTATCTATGTTTGAGGCTAATTTTAATTTTGGAAAAATCAACCTATAAAACATCGTATTTGAATACGTAGAGTTATTGTATGAGTTTAATGTTTCTAAAAAACGTTGCTCTTCTTTTTCTAAGGTTTCAATAAATTGATATTCTTGGTTGTATTCCGTAATAAGGTTTATTAATGTTGTTCTTTCACTATCAGATAAATGAAAGTTCATAATATAAAATTTTAGCGTATTCTTTTTATTGTTTTCTAACACAGAAACAATATTAGTCAGCACAAATTTTAAAAAATTATTTTTTAAGGATACGTAGGTGATTAGAATGTTAATCATAATAGATTAGAAGGATAAATAGACAATTAATTGTATGGGCAAAAATAAACGCTTTTTTTAATATTAAAAAAAGGCAAGAGAAACTCTTGCCTTTTTAAAATTACAAAGTAGTATAAACTACTTTTTATTTACTACTGTAATAGAATCAATAGTAAATGGTATTTCCTGTCCTCCCGCATTTACTGTTTGTGTATGTGGGAATAATATACTCTCTCCTTCATTCTTTTTGTAGTCTGAAAAGAAAGTTTCAGTAGTCACTTCTTGTCCTTGCATCTCTGCTTTAATCATTGATTTTACTTTATAAAAAGTATTCATATCATAAAATAACGATTTGTTTTCTGATATTTTCACTTCATAAGCAGGGGCTTCGTTTACATAACTCACTCCAACAAGTTCTACCGTTTCATCAAAATACAATTCAGGGAAAATAAATAACTCATCTTTAACGTCATTCAATTCTTCTTCAGTCAAATCTACTTTTTGTCCTTGCGCTTCGCTATATCCTCCTTCTTTAGAAATATATTTTTTTTGCATTACATTCCCCATCATTTTTACTTCAGCCATTGTTTCTTCATTATCTGTAATTTCTTCATTTATTTCTAACACCATCCCTTGCATTTCCGCTTTATAAACTTTTGTAACAGCTTTTACATTTTCTGCATTTTCTTTTCCGCCAATAGCATTAAGATACCCATCAATTACTGTTTTTAATGTAACCCCATCTGGGATTTTAAGTTCGTATTCAGGACGCTCAATTTCCGCTCCGTATTTATCAAAATAATTTACAGCTAATGGCTTGTCATTGAAAGTAACTTTTTCCAAATTGGTTAATACATCACTTCCTTTACCTGTTACAAAAACACGCATATTATCTATGGTAAAATGTTTTTTTGCAGCTTCCAAAACGTCTTCTTTAGTAACCGCATTTATTTTTTGTAAATACGTTTTATAAAAGTCCTCAGGAAGATTTTGCGTTTTAATATTTAAAGCATAACGCGCTATAGTTGCAGGATTTTCTAATGCCAAAACAAAACTTCCAGCATATTTTGCTTTTGCTTGTTCTAACTCTTCATCTGTAACTAATTCTTTTCTGATTCTATCTACTTCTTTTAATAACTCTACTACACTACTATCAGTGACCGCATTACGAACACTAGCAGACGCTCTAAATTTCGCTTTTGTATATTTGTTATTTCTAAGAGAGGAATACGAACCGTAGGTATATCCTTTGTCTTCTCTTAAATTTAAAAATAATCTTGCTTGCGCACCGCCTCCCAAAATACGATTAGCGATAAGCGCATTAAAGTAGTCAGGGTCACTCATTTTCAAATCTACTAAATTTACTACAGCTACTTCAGATTGCACTGCATTAGGCATTTCTACAAAATTTATATGTGTAGTTTCTGGAGCTTTTGGAGTAGGTAATGTATTTGCAGGTACTTGTCCTTTTTTCCATTTTTTGAATAATGAAGTTACTTGTTTTTTTACATCATCTACATTTACATCTCCTACAACTACTAAGTACGCATTATTTGGATTAAAATATGTATTATATGCATTTTGCACATCCTCTAAGGTAATTTTTGCTAAATCTTCTTTAGTTAAAAATTCTCCATAACTATGGTCATAGCCATAAGTAATAAAATCTTCTACTCTTCTTGCTGCGGCGGAAACATCTTTCTCTTCCGACTCTAATCCTTTAATGATAATATCTCTTTCTTTATCTAACTCTTCTTGTAGAAAATTAGGATTAAGTGTAGCATCTGCCATTAATTCTAATACTCTAGGAAAATATTTCTTTAAAGAACGCGCACTTGCATTGTTTGTACTAATAGAAACGTTCGCTCCTAAATAGTCCACTTCTTCATAAAAATCATCTTTTGATATGGTCTTTGACCCTTTCCCTAACATGCTAGATAAAAGAGCCTCAGTTCCTTTTTTATCGCCTTCCGTAATAGGAGGATTGTCAATGACTAAACTTGCAGAAGCTCTTGGTAATTTGTGATTTTCTACCACAAGCACTTTTAACCCATTTTTCAAACTAAATGTAAATGGGTCTCCTAAATTAATTTCTGGTGCAGGCCCTGGTGCAGGTTGTACACTTCTGTCTATCTGCGCTACTGTAAAATAACTACAAATAATCGCTGCTGTTAAAAATATATACTTTTTCATTATAATTTATTTTTTTGAATTTTCATCGTTCATTTCCATCTCTTCAGCTTCTTCTTTAGAGGACTCTGGTAAGTAATCTAATACTAATCGTTGATTAGGTTGCAAATACTTTTTAGCCACTTCCTGTATCTCTTCACGTGTGATAGAACGGTAAATATCTATTTCAGTATTAATAAGATTTGTATCGCCATGTAACTTGTAATACTCTGCTAAAGAGTTTGCGATTCCTTGGATACTTGCATTTGTGTTAACATAATTTGTTTCTACTTTATTTTGTAGTTTTTGAAAATCTTTTTCTGAAATAAGTTCGTTTTGTATTTTTTCAATTTCTTCATCAACTTCAACCACTAATTGTTTTAAAGTTGTATTACCTATAGGCAAAGCATATACTATATACATTCCATATTCTTCTAAAGAAAAATTAAAAGCTCCTATTTGAAGTGCTACTTTTTTAGTATCTACCATTTTTTTGAATAATTTAGAACTCTTTCCATCACTAAGGTATGTTGAAATCATATCTAACACTTTCGCTTCTCTAGTCGTTGTTCCTGGAGTTCTATAGGAAATCATCATCGCAGGTACTTGAATATTAGCATCATAGGCTTTTGCTTCAATGGTTTCAGTTATAGGCTCTTCTTTAGGAAAATTTTTCTCAATAGGAGTTCCCATGGGAATTTCCGCAAAATAATCAGAGACCATTTTCTTAGTTTTTTCAATTTCTATATCTCCTGCAACGACTAAAACTGCGTTATTAGGAATATAAAACTTTTTATTAAATGCTAAAAACTCATCTAAAGTAGCGGCGTCTAAATGTGCCATTTTCCCAATAGTAGTAAATCTGTAGGGATGTACTTTAAAAAGATTTTTTTGTACATTTTCAATAAATTTTCCATAAGGTGAGTTATCTACACGAAGTCTTTTTTCTTCTTTGACAACTTCGTTTTGTGTATCTACACCTATCTTATTAATAATAGGATGTAGCATTCTTTCAGATTCTAACCACAATCCTAATTCTAGATTATTTGAAGGAAATACTTCGTAATAATAGGTAAAATCATTATTGGTATACGCATTGTTACTTCCACCATTGGAAGACACTATGTTAAACCACTTTCCACGAGGGATGTTCTTAGTTCCCTCAAAAAGTAAATGCTCAAAAAAGTGAGCAAATCCCGTTCTTTCTGGGTCTTCATCTTTAGCTCCTACGTGATACAACACGGATGTTGTTACAACGGGAGCCGTATTATCTTTATGTAAGATAACATGTAGCCCATTTGGCAAATCGTATTCTTCAAAGCTTATTTGTTGTCCAAAAGCAACAAAGCTGAATAATACAATTACAATTAAAAAATTCTGTTTCATATGTAAATTAAATTAAGGGGGCAATTTAATTATATTTTTTATTTATAATAGAAATAGGAAAAATATTTATCAATAATATTTTAACAAGAGTCTTTGTTGGAAAGGATAATCGAGATTGATTAATGCAAACTTTATGAGTTTAAAATCTCATTTGCAGCAATGATGCCTAATTGATTAGCAGCGTTTTTAGGAACCGTTTTTACTATCTGTTTTTGTGAGTTGTTCTTAGTAAAATAGATGCCTTTAAACTTAATATTGCTATCCGTTATTTCAGCAAAAGCACCTATAGGTGCGCTACAACCCCCTTCTAAAGTTCTCATAAAATCTCTTTCTATTTTTGTTGTAAGAAATGCGTCATTGCAATTTATATTTTTTAAATGAGAAACCAAATCCATATCTTTTTCACGGACCACTACTGCCAAAGCACCTTGTGCGGGGGCTGAAATCATCCAATCTAAGGGGGTCGTATTTTTGAGATTAATTTGCAATCTTTTTAGTGCCGCTTCTGCTAATATTAGCCCATCAAAATTGCCTTTTTCAAATTTTTCTAATCGTGTTTGAATATTTCCTCGTATAGGTTCAACGCTATGTGAAGGATATTTAGCCAACCATTGCGCTTTTCTTCGAATACTGCTCGTCGCTAATGTAAAGTTCTTATCATTGATGTTTGATTTGTTTTTTATGATAAGTATATCTTTATGTGTGTGTCTTTTTAGTACAGCGGCAATGATTAACCCTTTTGGCAGGCGGGTTGGTATGTCTTTCATGCTGTGAATAGCCATATCGATTTGATTATTAAGTAGCGCTTCATCTAGGGCTTTTGTAAAGACTCCTTCTATCCCTATTTCGTATATGGGTTTTGTTAGATTAATATCCCCCGTGGTTTTAATCGTTTTTAACTCGGAGAGTATCCCTATTTCTTTTAATTTATTTTTTAAAAAATGGGCTTGATAAAGTGCTAATGGGCTGCTTCTAGTTCCTACAAAATAAAGATTTGACATAGATTTACAACTTTATTTTAGCTGAAAAATTTCTCTAATTAAATGTAATGATTCCGAAGCTTTTGATGGGTTCTCTTTAAGAAATAGAGCAATTTGATTTGTTATTTTTTGAGAAAACAAGGTTGCTATCTCAGTAGATACATTGGTTTCTTTATGTAAGTGTTTGTTTCTTCGTCCAATAGTTATTTTGTCTAATTGATTTTGAAGTAATTGATTTTTAAAAGCATCTAACACTCCAGCATATTTTCTGTTATATGTTATCCATTGAGAGAATTCTTCGATTTCCTCAGCAATTATATCTTCAACAACGGGAATGTTTTCTTTTCTTATATCAAGTGTTTCATCTTTTAGTTTCGAGAGAGTATCTAGGGAAATATAGGTATGATTGGTGTCTTCTTTTACATCTTTATTTACATTGCTAGGTACAGAAAGGTCAATGATGAGTAATTTCTTGTTCGTAGGAAGATGATTTTTATTTATAACAGGTTCATCTGCATCTGTTGCAACAATTAGAATATCTGAAGAGGTTATCGCTTCTTTAAGCTCTTCATATTTTTTAAAAGTTAATTCAAGGGATTCTCCAATCTTTTTTGCTTTTTCATCTGTCCTATTTATTAATGTAATGTTTTGTGTATGTTTTAATAGATTTTTGCAAGTATTGTGTCCTATTTTACCTGTACCAAAAAGAAGTATATTTTTTTTATAAATATCTGGAATTGATTTTATGATATACTGAGTAGTAGCATAGGTAATTGAGGCAGCGCCAGTTGAAATTTTCGTTTTCGTTTTTGTTATTTTACTCGTTTTGATTACGCTATTAATAAGTCTATCAAAATATACCCCTATACTTTTTTCTTTACTGTGAAATGAATAGGCTTTTTTAATTTGCCCGATGACTTCAAAATCACCTAGTATTTGACTATCTAATCCAATTCCTACTCTAAATAAATGAGTAATAACTTCGTTTGCTTTTTTTATATAGCCCAATTTATGAAAAGTTGAGGCAGTCCCTTTTGAGTGATTTGTTAAAAGTCTAATTAGTAAATCAGCAGAGGTGTTTACAGCGTATAATTCAGTTCTGTTGCACGTTGAAATAATAAAAAGTTCTTCGATTTTGAGGGCTTTCGCCTCATTTATAATAGATAAAATATTTTGTTTTTGCAAACTGAAATTACCCCTCACGTACTCATCCGCATTCTTGTAACTTACTCCCACCATTATCGGATGATACTCCTTCTCTTCTAAAAAAGACATATTGTAAACAAATATTTTTTTGCAAATTTACAAAATAATAACTAATGTGTATCTTTGTGCCTTCTAAAAAAAACATACAATTGGATATTTTAAAAAATGTTATTTCTCACGCTAAAGAATATGGATTTGTTTTTCCCTCTAGCGATATATATGACGGACTAAGCGCTGTTTATGATTACGGACAAAACGGAGTTGAACTTAAAAATAATATAAAAAAGTACTGGTGGAAATCTATGGTTCAACTTCACGAAAATATTGTAGGAGTGGATTCAGCGATATTTGTGCATCCTACTACTTGGAAAGCGTCAGGACATATAGACGCATTTAATGACCCGCTTATTGATAACAAGGATTCTAAGAAGAGATATAGAGCAGATGTACTTATAGAAGAATACATAAGTAAAATTGAAGTTAAAATTGAAAAAGAAATAGGTAAAGCGTCAAAGCGTTTTGGTGAGGATTTTGATAAAGAGCAATTTGTAGATACTAATCCAAGAGTAAAAGAATATTTCAGTAAAATAAAAAGTGTTTCGGAACGTATGAATCGCTCATTAGAAAAAGAGGATTTAGAAGACGTCAAAAAATTAATTGAAGAATTGCAGATTGCATGCCCTGTTTCTGGAAGTAAAAATTGGACGGATGTCAAGCAATTTAATTTAATGTTTAGCACAAAGATTGGTGCTAGCGCTGATACTGCTACAGAATTATTTCTTCGCCCAGAAACAGCACAAGGAATTTTTCTAAATTTTAGCAATGTGCAAAAAACGGGAAGAATGAAGATACCTTTTGGTATTGCTCAAATAGGAAAAGCCTTCAGGAATGAGATTATTGCACGTCAATTTATATTTAGAATGAGAGAATTTGAACAGATGGAAATGCAATTTTTTGTACCTCCAGGAGATCAAAAAAAATGGTATGACACATGGAAAGAAAAAAGGATGCAATGGCATTTGTCATTAGGAATAGAAAAAGAAAATTATCGTTTTCACAATCACGAAAAATTAGCACATTATGCGGATGCAGCCTGTGACATTGAATTTAAATTTCCTTTTGGATTTAAAGAATTAGAAGGGATACATTCACGCACTGATTTTGATTTGAAAAGTCATGAAAAACATTCAGGTAAGAAAATACGTTATTTTGATGCACAACGAAATGAAAGTTATATACCTTATGTTATAGAAACTTCTATTGGGCTTGACAGGATGTTTTTTGCGGTTTTTTCTCATTCTTTAAAAGAGGAAAAATTAGAAGACGGAAGTAGTAGAACAGTGTTAAAACTGCCACCACATCTAGCGCCAACTAAAGTTGCTATATTGCCATTAGTTAAAAAAGACGGATTAGATGAAGTAGCTAAAAAAATAGCAAATTCTTTAAAAAATAATATGAATGTATCGTATGACGAAAAGGATGCTATTGGTAGAAGATATCGTAGACAAGATGCTGTGGGTACTCCTTATTGCATTACGGTTGATTACGACACTCAAAAAGACAACACTGTCACTTTTAGAGACAGGGATACTATGCAACAAAAAAGAATAAATATTGATAGTATAATAGAGTCTGTAGAGTATTCAGATTTCTAAATAATAAATCCTGCATTCTATGAGGTTTCAAAATATAGTTTTATAAAAAAATCTTAAAAGTTAATCAAGGGGTTGTAATTATTTTTACTTTTGTAAGTTGAAAATTTACTCATGAATTTATATAATAAGTTTAGCGCAGAAGAAAATGCTTTAGCTATAGACAAGTCTAAAGAACCACGTATAACTTTATCTTTTTATAAGTATTGGTCAATAAAAAATCCTTCACTATTTAGAGATTATTTATTTATTCAGTTGAATGAAATAGGGGTGTTTGGTCGAATATATGTAGCACATGAAGGAATAAATGCACAACTTTCAGTTAGTAAAAAAAAGTTTAATGAGTTTAAACAAACGTTAAATAACATTGAGTTTCTTAAAGATGTACATTTAAACATTGCGATTGGTCATTACGATAAATCATTTCTGAAATTAAAAATTAAGGTGAAAGATAAAATTGTTGCAGATGGATTGGAAAAAGAAGAAATTGATTTACAAAAGAAAGGCACTTATTTAGAGGCAGAAAAATTTAATACTTTGTTAAATGAATCGGATTCTATTTGTATAGATATGCGTAATCATTATGAAAGTGAAGTTGGGCATTTTAAAGGTGCATATACTCCAGATGTAGATACTTTTAGAGAGTCACTACCCTTAATTGAAGAAAAAATGTCTAAACATAAAAAAGACAAAAAAATATTATTGTATTGCACTGGTGGGATTCGATGTGAAAAAGCAAGTGCGTATTTTGTTCATAAGGGATTTGAAAATGTATATCAATTGAAAGGAGGTATCATAGAATATGCACGTCAAGTAAAAGAAAATAAAATTCCAAGTTCTTTTATAGGTAAAAATTTCGTTTTTGATGAACGTTTGGGTGAAAGGATTACAGAGGATATCATAGCTCAATGTCATCATTGTGGCGCACCCTGCGATACACATAAAAATTGTGCTAATGACTCGTGTCATTTACTCTTTATTCAGTGTGAAGATTGTGCAAACAAAATGGAAAACTGTTGTTCTACAAATTGTAAAGACATTAAATCCTTATCTTTTGAAGAGCAGAAAGAATTAAGGAAAGGAAAGAAAAATAGCCATAAAGTATTTAAAAAAGGAAAGGCAAAACAATTAGTATTTAAAAAATAAAGAATATATGAGTTGCACTTCTTGTCAATCTAATGACTCTTCCCCAAAAGGATGTAAGAATAATGGGAATTGTGGGACACAAGGGTGTAATAAATTGAATACTTATAACTGGCTTTCTGACTTTCATTTTTATGAATCTAACTCTGGGTATAATTTAATTGAGGTTCGATTTAAAAACAACAGAAAAAGTTTTTATGTGAATGCTAATAACGCTCAAATAAGTATTGGAGATATTGTTGTTACTGAGGCAGAAAAAGGATTTGATATAGGGACAGTGAGTCTTGTTGGAGCTATAGTTTCATTTCAAATAAAAAAGAAAAAAATTGCAGAAGAGAATATCACCTTAAAATTAATAAGAAAAGCAACAGCGTCAGATATAAAATTGCTACATGACGCTAGAGATAAAGAAACAAAAAATAAGAAGGAGGTAAAAAGAGTAATTGAAGAGTTGAGATTAGATATGAAATTATCAGATATAGAATATCAAGGCGACAATACAAAGGCATATTTTTATTACACTGCAGAAGAAAGAGTAGATTTTAGAGAGCTTATTAAAAAAATAGCATATACACTAAAAGTAAAAGTAGAGATGAAACAAATAAGCGCAAGACAAGAATCAGCGATGTTGGGAGGGATAGGAGTTTGCGGAAGAGAATTGTGTTGCTCTACGTGGTTAAATGAATATACAAATATTTCTATAAGCGCAGCGAAATACCAACAATTATCAATTAATCAAGAAAAATTAGTCGGACTTTGTGGAAGATTAAAATGTTGTCTAAATTATGAATTAGATACTTATAAAGAAATCACAAAAAAGTTTCCTAAATATAGCTTGAAGTTAGAAACAAAAAAAGGGAAAGGCGTATGCCAAAAAATAGATATTTTTAAAAATATTTTATGGTATGCCTATGAAAATGAAAACAATACTTGGTATAATATTTCTTTAGAAAAAGTAGATACTATCATTGCTATTAATAAAAAAGGAAAAAAAATAAACTGTTTAGAAGATTATATTTTAGAAGAAAATGAAGAAAAAAATACGTATTTATAATCTGTTCATAGTACTTGTAATTGCTTTAATTTCTAGGTGTAGTTCTGAGGTAACCTTTAAAAAATTTACACATTTAAATAATTGGGGAATTAACAAAAAAATCTTTTTTAATACTCCAAAAATTGATACGACAAAAAATTACAATTTGTATCTTTATTTAAGAAATAACAGAGAATACGTTTATTCAAATATATTTTTAATTGTAAAACTGAAAAGTATTAAAAAAACAATAATTGTGGATACATTAGAATACCAAATGACTGATGCTAACGGCAAATATTTAGGAAAAGGATTTTCACATATTAAAGAGCACAAACTATGGTGGAAAGAAAATTATAATTTTACTAGCTCTGGTCCTTTTCAGATAGAAATAAATCAGGCAGTAAGAGGAAAAAATAGAAAAGATAGCATCCTAAAAGGTATAGTAGATGTAGGAATATCAATAGAATAATAAAATATGGCAAAAAAAATTATAAGAATTTATTGGATTTTATTTATAGGTGGCGTTTTAAGTGTTTCTGGAATATTTATAGCTGCTAGCTTTGAACTTTTAGGGCCATTGCCTGATTATAAGCAATTAGAAAACCCTAAAACTAATTTAGCAACTCAAATTATTTCTAGCGATGGCAAGGTTTTAGGAAAATATTATTTTAATGACAATAGAACACCCGTTTTGTTTGAAGAATTGCCAAATAATATAGTAAAACCTCTTATTGCAACAGAAGATGAACGGTTTTTTAATCACTCTGGCATAGATTGGAAAGGGACAGCTAGAGCAATATTATATTTAGGTAATAATGGGGGTGCTAGTACAATTTCTCAACAATTAGCGAGGCAATTATTTGTAGGAGTTCGTTCTAAAAACATTATAGAGGCATTAACACAGAAAATAAAAGAATGGATTTTATCGATACAATTAGAAAAATATTATACAAAGGAGGAAATTATAGCAATGTATCTTAATATTTATGATTTTGGATACAACGCAGATGGAATTCAGTCAGCTGCAAAAATTTATTTTAACAGCGAGTTAAAAGAATTAGAATTACATGAAACCGCTACCCTAGTAGGGATGTTAAAAAATTCTTCATTATACAACCCTTTACGACGTCCAGAATTAGTTTTAAATAGACGTAATATAGTTTTCAATCAGATGTATAGAAATCAGTTCCTTTCAGAGAGAGAATTAGACTCTCTAAAACAAATTCCATTAAATATAACATATACATCTCAAAGTCATATAGACGGAATCGCTACTTATTTTAGAGCGTATCTTCAAAAATTTATGAGAAATTGGATTTCAAAAAATAAAAAAGAAAATGGAGAATCTTACAATTTGTATAAGGATGGATTAAGAATATATACTACAATTGATTCTAGAATGCAACAAATTGCAGAAGAATCTACAACTAACCATATGAAGAATTTGCAAAAGGAATTTTTCTTACAAAATAATCCTCGTAAAAATCCAACAGCTCCATTTATGGATATTACAAAAAAACAAGCAGATACATTAGTTGTTAAAAGTATGAGAAGAAGTGAGAGATGGAGGAAAATGAGAAATAGAAGTTTATCAAGAAAAGAAATTTACGATAGCTTTTATAAGGAGACACCTATGAATGTATTTTCATGGGAAGGAGATATTGATACAATTATGAGGCCATATGATTCGATTCTATATTATAAATCATTTCTGAATGCGGGCATGATGTCCATGGATCCTCGAACTGGACATGTTAAATCTTGGGTAGGAGGTATAAATTACAAACATTTTAAATTTGACCATGTTTTCCAAAGTAAAAGACAAGTGGGCTCTACATTTAAACCTTTCTTATATGCTTCTGCTATTGAACAGTTAAAAGTTTCCCCCTGTGATAAATATTTAGATGCATTGTTTTGTATAGAAGAGATGAAGCATCAAAATATTGAAGAATGGTGTCCAAAAAATTCAGGGAATACATATACTGGAATGCGTACTCTAAAAAATGCTTTGGCAAATTCAGTGAATACTATAAGTGCACAATTAATAGATAAAATAGGACCTGAACCCGTAATCAAGTTAATTAAAAAAATGGGGATAACATCAAAAATTCCTAATGTCCCTTCTATTGCTCTAGGAACTTCTGAAATTAGTGTGTACGAAATGGCTGGCGCGTATAGCACTTTTGTAAATAAAGGAGTTTATATTGAGCCAATAGTAATTACAAGAATTCAAGATAGAAAAGGAAAAATATTGTTTGATTCCGCTCCTAAGACAGTAGATGTTTTAAGTGAAGAAGCCGCTTATGTGACAGTGAAACTTTTAGAAGGAGTTACTGAAAATGGTTCAGGAGTTAGATTGAGACATGATGTTGCAAATAATTATGTTTTTGACAGTATCGTTACTGGGTATCCATATAAATTCACAAATCCAATTGCTGGAAAAACAGGGACAACTCAAAATTATAGTGATGGTTGGTTTGTAGGAATGGTGCCAAATCTTGTTACGTCAGTGTGGGTAGGAGGAGAGGACAGGTCAATTCATTTTGATGAGATTGCTTTTGGGCAAGGAGCTACAATGGCTTTACCTATTTGGGCTACTTATATGAAATCGTTATATGAAAATCCTGAAATTGGTATTTCGCAAGATGATTTTCCAGTATATAACAAACTAAGTATTAATGTTGAGTGCGAAGAAGAGAAAGTTATTGATACAGTAAATCCTATTGAGAAAGTAAATCTAAAAAAACTGGGTTTGTGACATTTTTTTGTTCAGATCATAATGCAAAAATCATAATATTTAAATTATAAATTCATTAAATATTAATCAAATTTTTTAATATTTTGTTTAAAAAAAAAAGAGAAATTAAGACGATAAATCAAATAAAATTAAGTTTATTTGCAAATTAATTTAAAGGTGTTAAAATAACATCGAATATATATCGTTATCTGTTAATTATAAGCTTACAATATTATTGTTTTGAGTAAAAAAAATATTTTAAGAACATTATTTTTTGTAATATCTATATTATTTAGTTATTATGGGTTTTCTCAAGTTAAGATAGGAGGCACTCAAGAGACTATTCATCCTTATGCTATTTTAGAATTAGAAAGTAGTGACAAGGGTTTATTGTTACCTAAACTAACTACTAGCCAAAGAGATTCTGCATTTAACAATCAAACTTTACTTAATACTTCATCTGGGTTGTTAATTTACAATACTGATGAGCGATGCGTTCAATATTATGATGTCAATCGTAATAAATGGATATGTATAAATAATGAATTTAAAAATCTAAATACTCCACCATCGAATCCTTTGCCGGGAGACACTTATTTTGATACTACGTCTAATGATCCTTATATTTATGATGGAACTAGATGGGTAGTGCTTTCAACGGGCAACGGAACAGGGGCAAATCAGAATATAACAGATTTTTCATTATCAGGCACAACACTAAATATCACTATTGAAAATGGGAATTCCCAATCAGTAAATTTAATTTCAATCAGAGATTATATAAATACGGACAGCCAAAACATTGCGGGTTCAGGTTTAGCAGGAAATATATTGACCATAGGCATTGAGGGTGGTTCAAGTCAAACAGTAGATTTAAGTTCATTAGCTGGCATGGACAATCAAAATATTGTTGGTTCAGGTCTAGCAGGAAATATATTGACCATAGGCATTGAGGGTGGTTCAAGTCAAACAGTAGATTTAAGTTCATTGGAAGGAACGGACAATCAAAATATTGCGGGTTCAGGCTTAGCAGGAAATATATTGACCATTGGTATTGAGGATGGTTCAAGTCAGACTATAGATTTAAGTTCATTAATTGGCACGGATAATCAAAATATTGCTGGTTCAGGCTTAGCAGATGGAGTATTAACCATTGGTATTGAGGACGGTACTAGTCAGACTGTTGATTTAAGTTCGTTAGAAGGCACGGACAATCAAAATATTGCTGGTTCAGGTTTAGCAGATGGAGTTTTAACCATAGGTATTGAAGACGGTACTAGTCAGACTGTTGATTTAAGCGCAATAAATACAGATAATCAAGCTATAACTGGGTCTAGTTTGACTGATGGTATCTTAACTATAGGTATTGAAGGCGGAGTAAACGAAACTATAGATTTAAGCACATTACAAGATTTAAGTGTAGGTGCAGGAACTATAAGCTCATCATTAATAAGACTCGGTTCTGACAGTATTGCTTTAGAGGCTGGGTCAAATATATCATTAGCAGAATCAGGAGACACCATACAAATAAGCGCTTCTATTCCAGCAATAAGTGGAACTACACAAAATATAGAGGGTTCAGGTATAGTGGGTAATGTCCTAACTATTGGCATCGAGGATGGAGCGAACGAAACTGTAGACTTAAGTAGTTTAGCGAATACAGATAGTCAAAGTATCAGTGGTTCAGGTTTATCAGGCAGTATCTTAACGATAGGTATCATAAGCGGATCAAGCGAGACAATAGACTTAAGTAGTTTATCGAGTACAGATAGTCAAAGCATTAGTGGT
>JAMJVX010000023.1 GCA_023558315.1 Flavobacteriaceae bacterium | reverse complement strand
TCCAACAATTATTGGATAGAAAAGAATTTTATATTCTTTTATTATGTCTATAATTTCCGTATGAAAATTAAATAAAATATAAAATGTCAGAAATACAATAGAAACATCAAAGAAACTATTCAATACTAAGAGTGTATTTTTTTTTAACTGCATTTTATAGAAATTTTTAACTAATTTAATTCCAAAAAATTATCGGCAAATATATAACTTTTTACGGTTTTTTATCAACTTCAACCTTTTTCTCTCTATTTACTAATTCCCATGCGGTGTAGAAAATAAGTTTTGCTCTTTTCTCTAATAATTCATATTCTATTTTATCGGGGGTATCTGTAGGTTGGTGATAATCTGGGTGCACGCCATTAAAATAAAAAATTACGGGAATATTGTTTTTAGCAAAGTTGTAGTGGTCGCTTCTATAGTAAAATCTATTTGGGTCGTCCTCGGCATTATACGTATAATCTAGGGCTAATTGAGTATGTTTTTCATTGACTTCTTCAGACAATTCATGTAACTCAGTACTCAACTTATCAGAACCTATCAAATAGATATAGTTAGGGTCTTTATCTTCTCTTTCAGGGTCTATTCTTCCTACCATGTCTATATTTAGATTGGCAAAAGTATTCTCCAAAGGGTATAAGGGATTTTCAACATAATAACTTGATCCTAATAAACCTTTTTCTTCTCCTGTAACGTGAAGAAATATAATAGACCTTTTAGGGCGTTGTCCATTTTCTGCTGCAGTTTGAAATGCTTGGGCGATTTCTAAAAGGGCAATATTTCCAGAGCCGTCATCATCTGCACCATTATTTATTTCCCCTTCTTTATTAATACCTATATGGTCAAGATGAGATGAAATAATTAAATATTCGTTTGGAAATTCGCTTCCTTCTATAATTGCCGCCACATTTTCTGACTTTACTTTTTTGTCAGGTCTTTGCTCCCCAAATCGATACCCTTTGAAATCAAGGCTCATTGGTTGAAAATAGTTATCAGTTCCTTTCGCTGCAGGAATTTGTGCGCCAAAATAAAATCCTCTCAAAAAGTTTACAGCAATTTTTTGACCTGTTTGCCCTGTTTCTCTCCCTTCAAAGGCATCGGAGGCATAGGTATATAGTAGTGATTTCATTTCATCTGCTTTGATAGTTTCTGCAAATTTTTCAGCTTGTCCAAAAGCATTTATTGAGATAGTAAGTATTACGATAAGTAATGCTATAATTTTTTGTTTCATAATTTGTAGTATTTTAAAAAGCAAATCTAACCAAGATTCAGTAAACTAGTTATATATTTATAAAAAAAATATGAAAGAGGTAAAAATAATAGAGTGCCCTAGAGATGCAATGCAAGGAATTAAAAAGTGGATTCCAACAAACACAAAAGTCACCTATATTCAATCGTTATTGGAAGTAGGATTTCATACGTTAGATTGTGGGAGCTTTGTATCACCGCGTTATATACCCCAATTAAAAGACACCGCAGAAGTAATTAAACAATTAGATACATCCAGCACGCAGACGAAACTTTTGGTAATTATTGCAAATATGAAAGGAGCAATAGAAGCATGTAAGTATTCAAAAATAGATTTTTTGGGTTATCCTTTTTCAATTTCAGAAATATTTCAAATGCGAAATACAAACAAGACAATTGAGGCGTCCGTTTCACTATTAAGGGAAATAGTTGATTTAGCCATAAAGAATGATAAAGAAGTAGTGGCATACCTTTCAATGGGTTTTGGGAATCCTTATGGAGAGCCATGGAGTTACGAACTCGTTGAAAAATGGGTAGAAATTTTAAAAAATATAGGGGTAAATATTATTTCATTATCTGATACTGTAGGGCTAGCAAACCCTAAAGATATCAGTGCTATTTTTAGACAATTAAGAGTAAAATTTTCAGCTATAGAATTTGGAGCACATTTCCATTGTGAGCCAAATAATTATAAAGAGAAGGTAGAAGCGGCTTTAAATGAAGGGTGTTTGCGGTTTGATAGCGCCATAGGTGGATACGGCGGATGCCCAATGAGCAATCATGAATTGGTTGGAAATTTACCTACAGAAAAACTTCTTTCTTTTCTAGTGAAAAAGAACATGAATACTTCTATAAACTCAATCTATTTGAATAAAGCTCTAGAGAAGAGTAAAACTATTTTTTAACGATTTTGAAAGATTTTGATTCGTTGTCACTTTCTAAATTTATTATATATATCCCTTTTGGTAGATGCCCTATAGAAAGTGAGAGATAATTACTTCTAATCTCATCAGAATTTACTATTTTTTCTAACACCAAATTTCCTCTTAAGTCGTGAATGAAAATATTTGAAATGCGTTTATTTTCTTTGATAAAAATATTCACCGTATCCTCAGTGGGATTTGGGGAGAGTTGAAATTCGTCATTTAGGTATAAATACGTTACAAAATTTTCTTGACAAGAATAGGGTGTGCTTATTTGTAATTGTGTTATTTCACTATCAGAAACATCAAAGCTCAATGTTTTTGTATTTTTATAAACTGTAGTGGTAGTAACCTTGTTTTTGGTTAATGTTAAAGTATATTCAGAAGCACCCTCAACATTAACAGTGGCAATTTTTGTTACGTTATTTACAGATGTACTGACGTCTAATGACGAAGTTTCTGTTATGTTTATATCCACACATTTTTCAAATCCACTTTTTGCAGATGAAGTTAGGCAAGCCCTATATGTCCCTATTCCAAAATTTCTAGTAAACGAATTGGTAAATTCTCCTTGATATATACTTGAACCTTGTGCGTCTGTAATATTAATTGTGTATGGAAGACGAGCCACAGTATTGATATTTAGTTGCCCTTCTTCTTTCCCTGCACAACTTTTATCTAAAACTTCAATCTGGATATTATTAGGGTCATCAATATCACATAAATTTCCTTCTCCATCTCTATCTGAGTCCTGTTGATCTTCATTTTTTATAGAGGGACAGTTATCTCTTGAATCTACCCATGAGTCACCATCAAAATTAGCTTCAGGAACCCCTCTCACACACAGATTAATTGAAAAGCCAGACAGTGACGCAGTATATTCCTTTAATGCCTCTAAGTAGTAACTTTCATTAGAATAATCTACAATTTTAAGTTTCCAAATTCCAAAACTACTTTGTCCTATTATTGGAGTAAAACTTTGCATGGGTCTGTAAGTCCCATTAAAAGGAACTTTTTGTGTATTTATATAAGCATTTGCACTTCCATTAAAAGTAGTATTCATTGGAATACCATTGGTTCCGATACCTGATGATAATAAAAATTCTTCATTATTTGGAGCAATTAACGACAGCGCATAGTATTCTATATAGGGAAACTGACCGTTCACACTCACGCTAATATCTTGTACGGAAAGACTATCACTTATATTTAGCGGGATTATAGTTGTTCCTTCATTAAATGATGTCGCCCTATTTATAGTTTTATTCGTTTCGTCTAGGACATTATACGTTTTGCAGTTTGTGGCTGAGGTATTAAAAGTTCTTTTACTAGAAAAACTAAACTCTCCACATTTATTCCTTGCTATTATTCGCCAATAGTAATTAGAATCTGTATTTGTAACTAAATCATAGATATTTAAACTTGTTCCACTAATCGTTTTTTCTAACACATTTGAACTAAAATTTTCTTGTTTTGACAATTGAAAGATATATTCATTTGCATTTGTATTTTCTTCCCATTCAAAGAATATAGGGAAACTGTTTGTAGAGAAACCATCGATTGGTGAAATCAGATTTGTAGAATTTCTAGAAAGAGGGTCTCTAACTAAAATGTCAAAAGGAAATGAGTAAGAAACGCTATTAGAGGAAAGGGTTCCCACTAAATCAAAAGAGTAGTTTCCAGAGGTTGCATTTTGAAAAGAGGAAAAATTAATTTGTAAAGAAGTAGCAGATCCACTAAGTGTGGTTTTACTCATAGACACGTTTGTCCCTGAAATACTGGGTCCACTTATAGTTACGTTTAATACATCGGTAAAATTGTTAGAGGGATTATAGGTTACATTAAATGTAACTCCTGTTTCTGTTTTGCAAACCTCTTTAGATTTTTCATCAAAAGAAAATATAAACGACTTATTTCTAATGGTAAAAGAAGTTGAGTTAATACTATAATAAATATTATCAACAGGAATTATTTTTATTCTTGCTTTTGTGCTTTCTGGAGTATATGGAATCGTGACAATTTCATTTCCATCATTAGGCGTATTTTCTATAAGTGTATAGGGAAAGGTATTCCCTCCATCTACAGATAGGTAAATAGATACCCGTTCAGTATTTATTGGCGGTTTAGCTGTATTTCCTACTTCCCATTCTATTTTTTGTGTATCACCATTTTCCCAAAGGGTATGGGTAGGATTTTTCACCTTAAAGGGATTACTACTTTCCACTTGTATTATCATAAAATCGCTATTAGCCTGTCCTTTGGAAGAATTTGACAACCCTCTATCTCTTACAGTAAGACCCCAAGTGTGTAATCTCGATACATTTGAAACCGTTTCCCAATCAGAACTTAATGAAGGATCTGTCTCAGTAAGTTTTCCAGAAAGTACTCTGGATAATTTTGGAATAGAACGATTACTATTAGTGCTAGGTAGTAAAGACCTATTCATAGTACCTATAACTTTATTTGGATTAAAAGTATTATAATTCACCTGCCCATTATCCAATTGTTCCCATGAATAATACAACAAATCCCCATCAGAATCGCTAGCTACTCCTCTTAATTCATAAGCGGTGCCCGCTGGAATAATGTAGTTTTTTCCTGCATTCGCTTGAGGGGTTCTATTTGATAAGACACTTTTAGAACTACAAGTAGCCTCATTTTTTATATGAGAATTTACCTGTAAAATATTATGATATTGAAAATAAGGATCGCTGTAAGATTGTACATCATCACTGCCTGTAATTCCAGCATAACTCATGATTGTTGTCCCACTACCAGGCTCTGAATTTACGCCAGTCCCTTCTGTACGATGACTAAAAGTATGATTTGCGCCAAATTGATGTCCAATTTCATGGGCAACTAGGTCAATATCAAAATAATCAGTTAAAAAATTTGGTCCAAAACTATGGGAACTAAAACCACTCCCTTTTCTTCCACTTCTACATACGCAACCTATACATCCTGCATTACCTTCAATACCACCGCTCAAAAATAAATGCCCCACATCATAGTTGCTAGTTCCTATTCTTGTATCTAACTGTTCCTGAAGTGTAGCTTGAACATTTCCACTTGATTCATAAGGGCTAGTATTCTCAAAAATTAGATCTAGATTAGGCACTAAAGTCAAATGTACCCCAAAATCTCTTCCAAAAACTTCATTTACTCTATTTATAGTGCTAGCCACTGCTGCTAAAGCATCTTCTTTAGCACTTCCATTGCTGTTGTTTCCATCATCCCAATAAGCGGTATAGTTATGACCTGTAGAAACAGCTATTTTATAGGTTCTATGAATTTTATCGCCATTCAATTTAGCGATGGAATTTCCTTTTTGAGTTAATATATTTTTTGCTTCTTTTAAACCAACATCATGATTTGTTTCAGTTAAACAAGTCCATTTTTCTTTAGCAAAAGGGTGGGCTTTATTTGCATACATTATATGTAATGATTCCTCTCCATTTATAGGTTGTAGAAAATTAGTTTCCCCATTTGGGAGCATCAGCATTGTATTTACACCTAGCGGGGTAATACTCAGACGAATTTTAACTTCGTTTCTAGTAGCGCTATATCCAACAAATGTTTTTATAGATGGAAAACTAGATTCATATTCTTCAGGAAAAATGGCTGTTTTAGTAAGAATAAATAATTCTAATTCTCCTTTTTCATTTGGAAAATATAGGGTATTCGAAGACGCTTTATTTTGTGTGTTAGCTTCAATTGTTTGATAAAGTAAATTTTTATCTAAATGAAAATAATAAGTATCAGAAGGTTGTCGCGAAACTAAATTATTTGAAGTCTCTTTATGCCAATAATTTTGGGAATAACTAAAAAAACTACACAAAAAGACAATTACATATTTCATAAATGGAGATAACGCCAATTGCAAAAGAACTAAATATATTTTATATTTGCCCAAAAAATAAAATATTTATGAAAAAAATTATTTATAGCTTATTACTAATTATCACAATAACGACATTACAAGCACAACAAAATAAATCAGAAAACTTATGGCAAATAGAAGCCACGGAGATTGACCCTAATAACTATTATGGAATTACCATAGCGAATGGAATGGTAGGTCTTGTGTCCTCCCCAGAACCCTTAAAAATAAAGGATGTAATCTTAAATGGGGTGTATGATTATTATCAAAGAGGAAGAGTGAGTAATATTCTAAAGACTTTCAGTCATATGAATATGCATTTGGAAGTCGATGGAAGAAGAATTGACAGAAACAATATTAAAGGCTATGCACAAACTCTTGATATGTACAAGGCTAAGTTAATAACAACCTTTGATGTAGAAGACAAACTTTCTGTAACTCATGAAGTATTTTCACTTAGAAACCTCCCTTATACCGCGATGAGTATTATAAAAATTACAGCAAAAAAGAATGTAAACATAACACCTATAAATTACATTACTGCGCCAGACCACATTTCAGATGTAAGAAATTTATATTCAGAGATAGATAGACCTCACGTTCTTATCCCTTTGATGACTTCAGTTGGAAAAAGCCCGGGCGATAAAACAGTAGCGACCTCTACGTCTTTTATTTTTCCTGAAGCCCATGGAAAAGAACCAAAAATTATTCATGAAGATTGGGACTATAATATGCATTTGATGAAATTTAAAAAACAATTGAAAGCTGGGGAGACGTATACTTTTGCGCTTGTAGGATCGACTATCTCTTCTGTACATAACAATGACCCACATAATGAGGCAGAACGTTTAACCATTTTCGCTAAATTAGAGGGAATGGATAGGTTAGCAAAAGCACATGAAAAGGCATGGGCAAAATTATGGGAAAGTGATATTCTTATAGATGGAGATGCACGTTCTCAAAGAGCAGTTCGTTCAGCAATTTATCATTTATATTCTTTTGCTAGAAAAGGAACAGCCTATTCCTTATCTCCAATGGGACTTTCTGGATTGGGTTATAATGGGCATGTATTTTGGGACACAGAACTTTGGATGTACCCTCCACTTTTAGTGCTTCAACCCGATATCGCTAAATCGCTTTTAGAATATAGAGTAGAACGATTGGCGGCAGCCAAAGAAAACGCATTTGCGCATGGGTATGACGGGGCAATGTTTCCGTGGGAATCTGCCGAAGACGGTTCTGAAGATACCCCTGTATGGGCATTGACAGGTCCTTTCCAACATCACATTTCTGCCACTATAGGATGGGCGTTTTGGAATTATTTCTTAGTGACACAAGACACACAATGGCTAGAAGAAAAGGGGTATCCTGTACTTAAAGAAATTGCAGATTTCTGGTCAAGTAGAGTTGAAAGAAACGGAGTAGGAAAATATGAAATTAACAATGTGATAGGTGCAAATGAATGGGAAGAAAACATAGACAATAACGCATTTACTAATGGTATGGTTAAGACAGTATTAGAGTACTCTTCTTTAGCCGCTGAAAAATTAAATAGAAAGCCTAACCCTGATTGGAGACATGTGGCTAAGAACATCCCTATTTTGAAATTTAAAGATGGAACGACAAGAGAAAACAGGACTTATGATGGCGATTCAATTAAACAAGCAGATGTGAATTTGCTTTCATACCCTCTTAAAATAATTACTAAGAAAGAAAATATTCTTAAGGATTTGAAGTATTATGAACCTAGAATGTCTAAAACGGGTCCTGCAATGGGAAATGCTATTTTATCAGTATTATATGCAAGATTAGGGAATTCCAAAAAAGCATATGAGTTGTTTGAAAAAAGTTATCAGCCAAATGAGTTACCTCCATTTAGAGTACTTGCTGAAACTAAAGGAGGTACTAATCCTTATTTTGCAACAGGCGCAGGGGGAATGCTTCAAGCAGTTATATTTGGACTGGGAGGAATAGATATTACAAATGAGGGAATAATTCAATTAGAGACAACCCTTCCAAAATCTTGGAAGACCCTTAAAATGAAACAAATAGGGATAGATAGAAAAGAATATATTGTTGAATAAAAGTAATTCTATACTCATAGAAAATTGAAGCCTAACATTATTTTTGCTACATGAAAGGCTTCTTTTTTTTTATAGCTTTTTTTACATTAATTATAAAGAATGTGTATTCGCAGAAATATATATCTGTGAGTCCTCCTCCTAATATTAAAACAGTTCAATTAAGAAGTTTCAATAGTGGAGAAAAATTAGATATTTTCCCCATTATTTCTTTAGGAAACTACTTTACTCTTTCATTTGATGACATAAACGCCACGGAGAGTTTGTATTATTACAATATTAAACATTACGATTCATATTGGAACGCATCTAAAATTTTTCAAAATGATTATTTAGAAGGATTTAATCAAATCCCTATTCAAGATATCAAAGGCTCTTTCAACACATTACAATCCTATACTCATTATAATTTAACGTTTCCTAATGAAAACATTCAATTAAAAATATCTGGGAACTATGCTATTGAGATTTTAGATAGTTCAGGAGAATTGCTTTTTAATAGACGTTTTATCGTTCACGAAGATATTTCAAACGTGAATTCATATATATTGAGACCCAGAAATTTAGATTTATTTCAAACACATCAAAACATTCAATTTGATGTAAGTATTTCCACACTTTCATTTAGAGACCCATTAAAAGATATTAAAATAGTTCTTTTAAAGAATTACAATTGGGAAACAGCTAAATACGACATTTCCCCTCAGTATATAGAAAACAACCAACTTTTGTTTCGCTATGATAAAGAAACTCAATTTGAGGGGGGAGATGAATTTTTATTTTTTGATACCAAAAATGCTGGCATACGAGTGTATAATATTAACCAAGTAGTTATTGGAGAAGATGGATTATACACAAATTATTTATTTCCAGATGTTGTTACTAATGAATCAGACTATTTTTTTAGACAAGACATTAATGGAGATTATCTAATACAAAATATTAAAGGGGTAAAAAGTGAGATAGATGCAGACTATCATTGGGTGTATTTTCAACTTGCCACAGTCACCTCTCCAGATGAGGAAATATATGTATATGGGGCATTTAATAATTTTGCACTGACTTCAGAAAATAAAATGACTTTTAATCCTAGCAGTAAATTATTTGAAGCAAAGATTTTATTTAAACAAGGTTTTTATAACTATACATATGTTACCAAGAAAGAAGGAAAAGTATGCCTTACTTGTCTGACTGGAAACTACGCACAAACAGAGAATAACTATTTAATTTTAGTGTATTATCAAAATTTAGGCACACCCTATGATAGACTAATAGGAGTAGGACAAGCCTCTTCTTTTGATATTAAAAACTAAGTATTAATGACCTCTAACTTTGCGAATCGCAAGAGTAATTTTTTGCGACCAATTGAATCAAAATCAATCACTGCTTTTTGATCCAGTCCTTTATCTTCTAGAGAAACAATTACCCCATTTCCAAAACGTTCATGTCTAATTTTTTGTGCTACTTTTAAGTCTGGAATAGTAACGTTTTTAGGTTTTGACTCCTTTACGGGCTCATATTTCCTAAAAGTATTTTTCTTTTGTTTACTGACATTGTCAAAAATGGAAGTATCAACCCAAGTCTTTTCTTGTTTTTCAGGAATAGCGATATAGTCTAAAAATTCAGGTTCAATTTCATTTATAAAACGACTGGGTTCACTATCTATTTGTTTTCCAAATCTATATCGCAATATGGCATAACTTAAAAATACTTTTTCTTGCGCACGTGTTAGAGCAACATAAAAGAGTCTTCGCTCTTCCTCCAAATCATTTTGATTGTATAAATTGAAAGAGGAGGGAAATAAATTTTCTTCCATTCCCACAATAAATACATAAGGAAACTCTAATCCCTTCGCCATATGCACAGTCATTAGCGTTACACTATTTTGATTGTTTTTATGTGTGTCTAAATCAGTAATTAATGCTACATCTTGAAGAAATTCAGATAAGGAACCCGTAGCATCAGCAATTTCTTTTTGTCCTTCTACAAAATCTTTAACTCCATTAATTAATTCTTGAATATTCTCAATTCTATCTATAGCTTCTGGAGTTTCTTCTTTATTTAAAAGACGTATAAAGCCTAAACGTTTTACTACTTTTTCTACCATTTCAGAGGCATTCAACGTATTATTTTCTGTAATAAAACGCTCTATCAGAATTTTGAACTCGTTTAATTTCGTAATGGTTGCGCCTGTAAATCCAATAGGATATTTATCCAAATTTTCCAAAACCTCAAAGAGACTACAGTTATATTGCTTGCTTGCTACAATTAATTTATCTAAAGTAGTTTGCCCAATTCCTCGCGCTGGATAATTGATAATTCGCTTTAAACTTTCTTCGTCTTTTGGATTTACAATTAACCTTAAATAGGCTAATACATCTTTAATTTCTTTTCGTTGGTAAAACGAAATTCCCCCAATAATTTGGTATGGGATATTGTGTTTTCTTAACGATTCTTCTATGGCTCTGGATTGGCTATTTGTTCTATATAAAATAGCAAAATCGTTATTTTGTTTTTGTTTTTCTGCTTTTAAATCAAAAATTGAAGCGGCTACAAATCGCCCTTCTTCTAAATCAGTATAACAATGTTTCACCTTAATTTTCTCTCCTGCATTGTTATGTGTCCACACATTTTTATTTAATTTTACCTTATTGTGGTTTATAAGGGAGTTAGATGCATTTACAATTGTTTGCGTAGAACGATAATTTTGCTCTAATCTATACGTAGTTACCTCAGGATAATCTTTTTGAAAATTAAGGATATTATTGATGTTTGCACCCCTAAATGAATATATACTCTGCGCATCATCCCCTACCACACAAATATTTTGATACCTATCTGCCAATGCGCGTACAATCAGGTACTGCGAGTGATTTGTATCTTGATACTCATCTACTAGTATATACTTAAATTTATGTTGGTATTTTGCTAAAACTTCTGGATAGACATTTAATAATTCATTGGTGCGAAGTAATAAATCATCAAAATCCATCGCTCCTGCTTTAAAACATCTATCTACATATTCTTTATAAATTTCTCCTAATTTTTCGCGTTTGGCAGTTTTGTCTTGCTCTTGCAAATCATAGTTATTGTAATAGGCTTTAACCGTTATTAAGCTATTTTTAAAGGAAGAAATTCTACTAAATATTTGTTTGGGTTTATATTGGTCTTTGCTAAGTTGTAGTTCTTTAATAATACTAGAAATAAGACGTTCGCTATCTTGCGTATCGTAAATAGTAAAATTTGAGGGAAATCCTAATTTATCCGCTTCGTGTCTAAGCACCCTAGCAAAAATGGAGTGAAAAGTACCCATCCATAGATTTTTTGCTTCATTTTCGCCCACCAAATCTCCAATACGCCCTTTCATTTCTCGTGCCGCCTTATTGGTAAAAGTTAGGGATAATATAGAAAAAGGATCTACTCCTTGCGCTATCAAATGGGCAATGCGATAGGTTAATACGCGTGTTTTTCCAGAGCCAGCACCCGCAATAATCATCAAAGGACCTTCCTCGTGTAAGACCGCTTTTTTTTGTTCCTCATTGAGAGATTGCAATAATTCAGACATAAATTAAGGTAGAGTTTTGGAAGGATTTAAAGTTTTTGAGCATAAAAAAACAAAAATATAAATATTTTTTGGGATGCTATTAGTAATTATTTTTATTTTGTAAACGATATATGGATATCTTAAAAACCCCCATAACGTACTTAAAAGGAGTAGGCGAAGAGAAAGCTAATTTACTTAAAAAAGAATTGGAAATTTTTGTCTATGAGGATTTAATAACGACTTTTCCTTTTCGTTACATAGATAGAACGAAATTTTATAAAACAACGGAAGTTTCTGCGACAGTCACAGAGGTACAAATCATAGGAAAAATCACAAACAAACGATGGGTCGCTCAAAAAAGGGGTAAGCGATTAGTGGCGACCCTCTCTGATGACAAAGGGAGTGTTGACTTAGTCTGGTTTAAGGCGGGACAATGGATATACGATGCTATAAATATTGGAGCCCCTTATGTGGTTTTTGGAAAGGTCAATATATTTAATGGAAGGGCAAACATCCCTCATCCAGAATTGGAATTAGCAGAAAGTTTTAAGAAAAGAAAGGCGATAGCTTTTCAAGCCGTATATCCATCAACAGAAAAATTGGTTAAAAAATCTTTTACCCAACAAAAACACAGAAGCATTGTAAGGGCATTATTAAAAGAACTCTCAATCCCAATACCAGAAACCTTATCGGCGCCTTTATGTGATGCATTAAACTTATTAAGTAGAAAAGAAGCATTAACACAAGTACATTTTCCTGAAAACCAAGCCTTGCTTTCAAAAGCCTTATTTCGTCTAAAATTTGAAGAGTTTTTCTTTGTTCAATTAGAGTTAGTATTAAAAAATAAAATTCAGAAACAAAAAATAAAGGGGCACAATTTTGATATAGTAGGAGATAATTTTAATACGTTTTATAACAATTATTTGCCGTTTGATTTAACAAATGCACAGAAAAAAGTGGTAAAGGAAATTCGAAGAGATATTAAAAGCGGTAGCCAAATGAATCGGCTATTGCAAGGGGATGTAGGGTCTGGGAAAACAGTAGTAGCGATATTGTCAATTCTCATTGCAATAGATAATGGATTTCAAGCGACAATAGTTGCACCTACAGAAATATTGGCAAAACAACACGAACAATCTTTTCAGAATTTATTAAAAGAGATGCCTATAAATATAGCGTTATTAACAGGGTCTACAAAAGTAGCGGCGCGAAGGAAAATAGACGAGGGATTGGCAGACGGGAGTTTGCAAATCCTCATAGGAACTCATGCTGTATTAGAAGAGAAGATACAATTTAAAAATTTAGGGATGGCAATTATAGATGAGCAACACCGTTTTGGCGTAGCTCAGCGGGCAGCGCTTTGGAAGAAAAACAATCCCCCACCCCATATTTTAGTGATGACAGCAACCCCAATTCCTCGTACATTAGCAATGAATCTTTATGGCGATTTGGATATTTCTGTGATTGATGAGTTACCCCCTGGGAGAAAAGAAATAATCACAAAACATTTTAGAGATAGCCATCGCTTAAAAGTCTTTCATTTTATTAAAGAAGAGATAGCCAATGGAAGACAAGTATATATTGTATACCCTCTAATTGCGGAGTCAGAAAAAATGGATTATAAGGATTTGATGGATGGATATGAGAGTGTCGTCCGTAGTTTTCCGATGCCACAATATCAAGTCAGTATCGTACATGGACAAATGAAACATCAAGAGAAGGAATATGAGATGCAACGTTTTGTCAAAGGAGAAACGCAAATTATGGTCGCAACGACGGTGATAGAGGTAGGCGTAAATGTCCCTAATGCTTCTGTGATGATAATTGAAAGTGCGGAGCGTTTTGGACTCTCCCAATTGCACCAATTACGCGGAAGAGTGGGGAGAGGAAACGAACAATCTTTTTGTGTTTTGATGAGTGGAAACAAACTTTCTAATGAAGCAAAAAAACGCTTGCAAACGATGGTAGAAACAAACGATGGGTTTAAAATTGCTGAGACAGACCTGCTATTGAGAGGTCCCGGTGACTTGATGGGGACTAAGCAAAGCGGAATTATGGATTTTAAAATTGCCAATATCGTCCAAGACGGAGATATCTTAGAACAAGCGCGATATTTCGCTCAAAAAATAGTAGCGGATGACCCTACTCTACAAAAACCAGAAAACAGCAATATCTCTCTCGCCTATCAAAAAGCTACAAAAGGAAAAGAGCTGTGGAAACATATAAGTTAGATTTTTTGTTTTAGTATTAGTTTTTACTTTATATTTGCGCCGTTTAATTAAAAAATTATTTATTATGAAAAAAGTATTATTTATTTTAATAGCTGGAACGCTATTAGCAAGTTGTTCAACTCAATCAATTATTGTTAAAGAAGCTAGACCTGCAGGTCAAGTGTATCTTGCTGAAGACACAATGCAACATTTCTTAATTGGTGGTGTTGGTCAAAAACAAGAAATCAACGTTGTTGAAATTTGTGGAGGTGAAGAATATGTTTACAAAGTAGAAACTGAGTTAACCTTTTTAAATGTTTTACTAGCTAGTTTTACAGGTAATGCATACACTCCTCGTCAAGTAAGAGTATACTGTATACAAAAATAATTGCGTTAATTTAAAATTAACTAAAGAGAAAAACCCTTTGCATTTTGCAAGGGGTTTTTTATTTTTGTAGAAAAATAAAACGCAAAAAACTATGAAATTTAGAACGAGAAAACTCATAAAATTTAGTGACCTTAACGCTAGAGGGACGCTCTTTGGGGGATTATTATTAAAGTGGATTGATGAGGAGGGAGCCATATTTGCGCAGTGTCAATCAAAGACAAAAACGACCAATTTAGTGACGAAAGCGATGAGCGAATTGCAGTTTGTCTCTCCCGCAAATGTGGGTGATGTTATTGAGTTTGGTTGTGAATTGATTAGTATAGGAACTACGTCTATCTCCATTAAAATAGTGGTCAGAAATAAATCCACAAAAAAAGAAGTGATTACGGTTGATAAAATTACTTTTGTCAATGTGGATGACCATGGAAAACCCGTTAAGATTGATAAGATGTAGAAAAACGTTAATTTCAACCCATGAACAAAATAGATTTACACGGATATACTTACCCTGAGGCGGTGCGCGCCGTAGAGGATGCGTTGCTGGATGCGTCTATGGAATTTGCGATGACGTACGAGGTGATTACAGGAAAATCCTCCAAAATGCAAAAACTGATTATTGACGAGGTATTAGAAAAACACGGATTTAAGTGGGAGATACCGATGTATAATACAGGCATGATTATTGTGACCAATTAACTATGGAAAAAGACCTTACGAATTTACGCCAAACCTATGTTAAAAATACCTTAGAGGAACAGCATATAGGCGATGACCCCATGGCACTATTTACGAAATGGTTTGACGAAGCCTTGGAAACCACAACCATAAAAGAGGCAAATGCGATGAGCCTATCTACTTTTGGGGCAGATGGATTTCCCAAAACTAGAGTGGTGCTATTAAAAAAAGTGATTGAACACGGATTTATTTTTTACACCAACTACAGAAGCGAAAAAGGGCAAGCGATTGCCGAATGTCCACAAGTGTGTTTGTCCTTTTTTTGGGCGCCCTTGGAACGACAAGTTATCATAAAAGGCACAGCAGAAAAAATCTCCAAAGAAGACTCAGAAGCGTATTTTTATTCGCGCCCAAAAGGGAGTCAGCTTTCTGCGTTTGTATCGCCACAGAGCGAGGAAATTCCTAACAGAGCCTTTTTAGAAAAGAAAGTATCTATCTTAGAATCGGAGTATAAAAAAGAGAAAATCCCCTTTCCCAAAAAATGGGGTGGCTACCTAGTCCGTCCTATTAGTATTGAATTTTGGCAAGGACGAGAGAACAGACTTCACGACCGTATCCTCTTTGATAAAGTGGAGGACCACTGGAGTAAAAAACGCTTGGCGCCGTAACCTAAAATAAGCGATGAAACACCTACTACTGATACGACACGCAAAATCCTCTTGGGAATATACGGATGCGGAAGATAGAAACCGCCCACTGAACGAGCGAGGGATTAGAAACGCGATAGCGATGGGGCAATACCACGCCAAAACCCTTCAAAAAGCAGAAGCCATTTATAGCAGTCCAGCGAATAGAGCATTGCACACCGCCACGATTATGGCGTATGAAAGCAAGACAGGTTTTCACAAATTACAGATAGAAGAGTGTTTGTACGACTTTGGAGGTGACAACGTTCTCTCATTTATTTATGGATTGGACGACGCACTACAAACCGTAGCAATTGTTGGGCATAACCCCGCCTTTACGCATATTGCTGATGATTTGTCCGACTCACCCATACACCACTTGCCTACCGCCGCACTCGTACACCTCACCTTTGAGGTAGA
>JAMJVX010000022.1 GCA_023558315.1 Flavobacteriaceae bacterium | reverse complement strand
AAAGAAGTTATTGAGCAAAATAAAATTAAAGTGTTAGAGGCACATAAAAAAAGATTAGCAGTGTTTAATAAAAAGGAAAAATTATATATAATTATTACAAATTTGTTGCATATTGGTTATTCCATTCAATTTGCTGCAGTTGTTATTAAAATAATTGAGATATTTTAAGTTAATTTATAAAATTAAGATATTTTTAAATCTAAATTTTAATTTTTCACCTTTGTAAAATCAATACTAAAATTCATGAGCAATAATATTCAACCCTTTCACTTAGCCGTACCTGTAAATAATTTAGAAAAATGTAAACGTTTTTACGAAGACGTATTAGGATGTGAGCCAGGACGTAGTGATACGCATTGGGCGGATTACGACTTTTTTGGACATCAATTAGTACTTCATTATAAAGATGAAAAGAAAAAAGACGCTACTCACAACCCTGTTGATGGGAAGCACGTTCCTGTTCCTCATTTTGGCGTGGTTTTACTGTGGGAAGATTTTGATATACTAGAAAAACAATTACGTTCAAAGAATGTCTCTTTTATTATTGAGCCATACATTCGTTTTGAAGGACAAGTAGGAGAGCAAAAAACGATGTTTTTTTACGACCCCTCTTTCAACGCTTTAGAATTTAAAACGTTTAAAAATCAAGAATTTTTATTTAAAAGTTAATCGTTCTTTAAATAGTGATTTAATAAACTTTTGGTAGAGCTATCGTAGCTATCCTTTATGTTGTTCGTTTCTAAATCTTCTACAATCACATTGGCGAGTTGCTTGCCTAATTCCACACCCCATTGATCATAACTAAAGATATTCCATAAAATTCCCTGTACAAATATTTTATGTTCATACATAGCGACTAAACTACCGATACTTTCAGGAGTTATTTTATCAATAATGATTGAGGTTGAGGGTTTGTTGCCTTCAAATACTTTAAAAGGCGTAAGTTTCTCTATTTCTTGAGGTGTTTTTCCTTGTTTTTCTAATTCTTTTTTTACGGTATTTTCATCTTTCCCAATCATAAGGGCTTGGGTTTGCGCAAAATAATTTGCCATCAGTTTATGATGGTGTTCAGTATTTCCATACGTTGATTCTCTAAACCCAATAAAGTCTGTAGGGATAAGTTTTGTGCCTTGGTGAATGAGTTGAAAAAATGCGTGTTGTGAGTTGGTGCCAGTAGCCCCCCAAATAATACTACTCGTTTGATAATCTACTTTATTTCCATTTCTATCTACATTTTTTCCATTGCTCTCCATTATCCCTTGTTGTAGGTATTCTGGGAGATATCTTAAAGACTCAGCATAGGGAATTATTGCTTCAGTTTCTGCATTCCAAAAGTTATTATACCACATTCCTATTAGCGAAAGGATTACAGGAATATTTTTATCAAAAGGAGTTTGTTCAAAGTGGGTATCCATTTTTTGCGCTCCAAGGAGGAGTTTTTCAAAATTTTCGGGTCCAATGGATAAGGCGATACTTATACCTACAGTGCTCCACAAAGAAAAACGACCACCAACCCAATTTTCCATAGGGAAAGTATTTTCAGGAGTAATTCCAAATTCTTTGATTTTCTCTACGTTATTAGATACAGCAACAAAGTGTTTTTTTATAGCATCTTTTGGGGCTTTCTCTAAGAACCATTTTTGAATAGTATTCGCATTTGTTAGTGTCTCTTGTGTAGTAAATGTCTTAGATACAATGATGAATAAAGTAGTTTCTGGGTTAATTTCTCTTGTCAGTTTTTCAACTACATCTCCATCTATATTCGCTAAATAATGAACATTTAGATGGTTTTTATATGAAGTTAGCGATTCGTTTACCATCATTGGTCCAAGATGTGAGCCTCCAATTCCTATATTTACTATATCCGTAAAAGGTTTATTTGTCCACCCTTTCAAATCTCCTTCAATCACTTTTTTACTAAACGAACGAATTTTATCTTTTACAGCGATTACATCTGGAATTACATTTTTATCATTCACAAAAACTTTTTCAGATTTTGCTTTTCTTAGTGCGGTATGTAAAACGCTTCTGCCCTCAGTTTCATTAATTTCTGCTCCTTGAAAATAGTCTTTTATAGCATTTTTTAAATCTAGTTTTTCAGCGAGTTGGAGTAATAAATGTAAGGTGGATTTACTCAATCTGTTTTTAGAGTAATCTACAAAGAAATTCTCCCACTGAATAGAAAATTCCTCGGCTCTATTTTTATCTTCTTCAAAATAATTTACAATGGTTTTACTTCTATTTTCTTCAAAAGATTTTTGAAGCATATTCCAAATTTCTTGCTTTTTAGGACTTAATTTTTTCATAAATGTTATTCTTCTTCAATTATATTTAATGGATATTTTAAATTTTGATAATTATCCAACTTTAGCTTTACTTCTCCTATAAATAGACTAGCGGTAATTAAAATTGGAATTTTATTTTCATCATTTGATACCCAAAGGGTTATAGATTCTTTATTTTTCAATAGTCTACCTCCAATTACATAAGGATTAAACTTTAGACATTCAATTTTTCCAAATTTTGTTTTAATTGTTTCTTTTCCTAAGAATACAACTTTACAAGGGTGATTTTCTTCATCAACAAAGGTGTTAATCAGCATGTAATCTCCAATTTTAAGGTCTGATAAATCATATGCGGTTCTGAGATATAAATAGACAGACGATAATAAATCTTGGGCGTCACTTTTAATTGTAAATGATTTTGAGTTTTTATGTATTTTATCGTAAATCACAGCCTGATTCTCTTCGTGATTAAAAGTGATAACAATGTTTTTTTTAAATTTCCCTTCACTAATATCTCGTATAAATTTTACAGGAACTCCTTTCTCTATGCTAAAAAAAGTTTCATAGAGGTCGTCTACAGGAAAAAAAGTGTCAACGACACCTGTTGTTTCCAATTCAGCAGTACCTCGCCATACCATTTCCCCATTTAATTCTTCTTCTTTCATTTTTAATTTTGCAATGGAACTAAGAAAAAGATAATTAGCCTTGTAATCTAAAATTTCCCCACTTTTAAATGTAGGTAAATTCGTATCAAGTGGCTCCACAAGAGTGTTCTGAGCAGAGGATAACAAGCTTGAAAGTGTAATTAAAAAGATAAAGTAATTTTTCATTAAAAAATTAATGATTGACAAAAATACTATTTTTATTTGACCTTTTGTTCTTGAAAATAATCAAAGATGAGTTTTCCTCTACTTTTTCCAATAATATTAGCTAAACTTAATTCATCTTGAGATTTAATATTTTTCACCGATTTAAAATGTTTTAATAAATCATATTTTGTTTTTTCGCCTATACCTTTGATTAAATCTAATTCAGAAATAATAGCGGAATGACTTCTTTTATTTCTATGAAAAGTTATCCCAAAGCGGTGGGCTTCGTTTCTCAATTTTTGTATTACCTTAAGTGTAGATGATCTTTTGTCCAAAAAAAGAGGTATAGAATCATTTGGAAAATAGAGTTTTTCTAATTTTTTAGCAATTCCTAAAATAGCAATTTTTCCTTTTAAATTAAGTTTTTCTAATGATTTGATTGCTGAAGACAATTGTCCTTTTCCTCCATCTATAATGATAAGTTGAGGCAATGATTGTTTTTCTTTTAACAATCTATCGTATCGTCTAAAAATAACTTCTTCCATAGAAGCATAATCATCAGGTCCGACAACACTTTTAATATTATAGTGCCTATACTCTTTTTTAGAAGGAACTGTATTTTTAAAAACGACACATGCAGCCACGGGATTAGTACCTTGAATGTTAGAATTGTCAAAACACTCAATATGTGTAGGTAATTGATTTAATCTTAAATCCTTTTTCATTTCATTTAAAATGCGCTCTTTATATTGATCAGGATTTGTGATTTTAATTTGTTTATACTTCTCTGCTTTAAGGGCTAAGGTATTTTTTAGAGAAAGGTCTATCAATTTTTTTTTATCCCCTAATTTTGGTACAGTTACTTTTATTTGCTCGCCTAAATCTATATAAAAAGGCAAATAAATCTCTGGGGAAGTAGACTTCATTCTCTCGCGCATTTCTATTATAAATAAAGACAAAATACTTTCATCTTCTTCATTTAATTTCTTTTTAATTTCTAGCGTTTTAGATTTAAAAATCGCACCATAAGCAATTTGTAGGATATTTACATAGGCGTATGATTCATCAGAGTAAATAGAAAACACATCTACATTATTTATTTTTGGGTTTACAATAGTAGATTTTGATTGATAGTTTTCTAAAGACTCAATTTTCTCTTTTATTTTTTGCGCTTTTTCAAACTCCATATTTTTAGAAAACTCCTCCATATCAGTTCTAAAATTCTGCAAACAATGCTTGAAATTTCCTTTTAGTATACTTCTTATCCCTTGAATATTTTGATTGTAATCATCTTCATTCATTTTATCTACACAAGGCGCCATACATTTCCCAAGGTGATAATCTAAACAGACCTTATATTTTTGTGCTTCTATTTTTGATTTTGATAAATCGTAGTTGCAAGTACGTAAAGGATATAAGTTTTTTATCAAGTCTAACAAAACCCTAATAGTATATTTAGAGGTATAGGGCCCATAATATTCTGACCCATCATCTATGACTTTTCGAGTATAGAACACTCTTGGAAAACGTTCGTTTTTTATACATATCCAAGGATAGGTTTTATCATCTTTGAGTAAAATATTATAGCGTGGCTGGTGTTTTTTTATGAGATTATTTTCTAATAATAATGCATCAGTTTCACTTTGAACTACGATAGAATCTATATAGGTAATTTTCTTAACTAATATTCTTAGTCTATTATTTGTATGTATTTTATTAAAATAAGAATTAACTCTTTTTTTTAAGTTTTTAGCTTTTCCAACATATAGTATATCTTTAGATTCATCAAAAAATTGATATACTCCGGGGTCTTCAGGCAGGGTTTTAAGTTGTAAAGAAAGAGAATCAGTCAATTAAATCTATAAATAAGTTAGTTCAAAAATAATTACTTTTAAGTATAAAAAGAGTCTCTTTGATAGAAAAATGAAATATTTGAAAATAGAACAATTGTTCTTTCTGATGATACTATATTAAAAATAGTTTTAGATACATTTTTTTGTGTTAAAATCATAGCACCCAAATTCATTTTCTCCCACTAGCCAATTATTTATCTGTTCATCTGTATATAAAGCAATAGGCATCCTCAATTTACTATTATGTATCTGTCTCATTATCCCTTGTGCTTCTGTTGTGACTATAGTGTATGTTTTCTTATTTTTATATTCTGAGTAAATTCCTGCAAGACAAAATAATTCATTATTAAAATCTATGAGGTGCTTTATTTTTTTACTTTTAATATGTTGCCACTCATAAAATCCATTTACCAACACAAGGCACCTATTTTCTACATTGTTTTTAAAAGATACTTTTTCATGAATCGTTTCTATTCGTGCGTTAAGTGTATATGTTCTATTCCAATTTTCATTTGCCCATTTTGGAATTAACCCCCAAGAAATCATTTCTATTTTTTTGCTATCATCATTAGTTATTACTGGAGTTTTTGGAAACGAAAAGGCATTATAATGTTCTGTGGGTTCAAACATATCAATCTCTTCAAATTTTGCACGATACCTATGCTCAATTTCCTGTGCTTTTTTACTTTGCTTACTATGAAAACACATTATAAATCTCTTATTAGGTGTTTTACAATCCCTAAGCAGATTAATGTATCCTCCTTATTTATTTTGATTTTTGGAAAATCAACATTATCTGCTATTAATGTATTTGATTGTTTGTTATATCTTTTGACGGTAAAGTCTGTATTATTAATTGACACAATTCCAATAGCATTATCATTAAATTGTTTATCAGATTTAACAATTAAAATATCTCCAATTTGTAACGTTGGATACATGGAATCTCCCACTACTTTAATTAAGAATGTCGCCTCTGGATTTTGTAAATATTTTTCATCTAAACTTAATGGCACTTCTCTAAAATCTTCAGCAGGACTAGGAAAACCTGCTTTTACACCTTCATCATAGTATTTGACAAATACCTTTTTATTTTGTATCCTAAAAGGTAGGTTAATTAATTCTTTGCTTAATTTTGGTAAGTTTATAATTTTCATGACACCTCTAGTAATTCGTTCCAATTAGTCGTATATCTCTTAGATAGTCTTTCTTGTCTCATCACCCAAGTTTTTGTAATATTTTGACTAGCCAATTTTACGCGTTTTTCTCCTAAACGACTATTTATTTTATCAACTGTTTTCATTAATACTTTATGATTAGGGTTCTCTCTATAAAACAAAGATTGTTGTGAAAGAGATTCTGGCACTAAACCCATGACAATTACGCCTGCTTTTTTATAGGCATATCCTTGTTTATATATTTTTTCTAGACCTTTAGTAGCATATTTACTTATAGTTATATCCGAATTACTTGCATAAGGTAATTTGACTACAATATTTTTACTGTACTGTTTTAACTCTTTTCTATGTCCGTTCGTATGGATAAAAACCATGATTGCATTACAAGCGGTTTTTTGTTTCCGCATTTTATGTGCGCAGCTACTCGAAAAAGTACTCACTCTTTCTTTTAGCTTTTCTAACTCTACAATATTATTCGCAAAACTTCTTGTAGTGGCTATATTTTTTTTTGATTTTACTTCTTCTAATTCTAATACAGACTTGCCTTCTAGCTCATTTTTCAATCTTAATCCTACCACAGAAAAATGTTTCCTTATATAATTATCTGAAAGTTGAGTAAACTGATAAGCATTGTATACATTAATAGCCTTTAGTTTCATAGATATTTTTCTTCCGATTCCCCATACATCTTCAATCTTAGTCCATTTCAAGGATTTAACGCGTTTGTATTCACTATCTATTGCATAAACTCCTTTTGTTTGAACTGCATATTTTTTGGCAATTTTATTTGCAATTTTTGATAAGGCTTTAGTGGGAGCAAACCCAATACTAATTGGAATTTGAGTATATCGTTTTACTTTTTCCTTTATTTCTTGACCATAATTTTCTAAATTCCATTTATCAAAGCCTTTAAATTGTAAAAATGCTTCATCAATAGAGTATATTTCAATATCTGGAGTAAAGGTGTTTAAAATGTTCATTATCCTTCGACTCATATCTCCATACAAGGAATAATTGGATGAAAAAACGAAAGTATTATGCTTCTTAAAAACCTCTTTATATTTGAATGCTACTCCACCCATAGGGACAAATTCTTTTGCCTCGTTACTTCTTGCAATAACGCACCCATCATTGTTTGAAAGCACCACTACTGGTTTTCCAATTAATTTTGGATTGAAAACTCTCTCGCATGAGGCATAAAAGTTATTACAGTCTATTAGGGCATACATAAATATTAATTGATTTAGTAGTCTTTAATGTTTTATATAAATTGAATATTGAAAGAATAATTTTCTCATTTTGATAGGAATAATAGTACTTTATCTATTAAGATTATTAGGTGCTAAATTATAATAATTTGCAATGCTTAGTATCTTTAAATTATTATTTTTGTTAAAATTAATTATACAATGAAAACATTAAAAGTAGGGGATAAGCTCCCCGTATTTAAAAGCAAAGATCACTTTGGAAACACGATAAGTTCAGAGGATTATAAAGGAAAAAAATTAGTTGTTTTTTTCTATCCAAAAGCAAATACACCAGGTTGTACTCTAGAGGCTTGTAACTTAAGAGATAATTATAAAGAGTTGCAATCAAAAGGTTTTGAGCTATTAGGAGTGAGTGCCGATAGCGAGTCAAAACAAAAGAATTTCGCGGAAAAATTTGATTTCCCCTACCCACTATTGGCAGATGAAACTAAAGAAGTAATTAATGCATTTGGCGTGTGGGGTCCTAAAAAATTTATGGGAAGAGAATACGATGGAATACATAGAATCACTTTTGTGATAGACGAATCAGGAACTATTGTAGCAGTTATAGATAAAGTGAAAACAAAAGATCACGCAGCGCAGATATTGGCGGTTTAAGAATATTTATTTCTTATACCCAAACATCTTATTTCGAATAATCATTTTAGCAATTCCTTCTGGTAGTTTGTCTTGCCAGTCTGTTTTAGTTTTGTCTTTGATTTGTGAAAGTATTTGTCTGGAAAAAATAGAAAGATATTCTTTTTCAAAGTTTTGAATATCTACTATTTTACCATCGTATTTTAAAAATTTATAAAAATTCTTAATATTCCTTCCTACTTTTAAGTTATCACTTGTTATCAATTGATTGTTTTGCATCATAGGATAGAGAAATAGCTTTAAATTTTTATTTGCCATCTTTCCAAAAGCTTCTATTATCCCACCCGTAAGGTTTTCATAATATTTGGGGTCAAATATTTCTAATAAATTACTTACTCCTAAGGTTATTCTTAATTGTTCTTTACTATAATTTAGTAAATAAGAAACGAGTTTATAATATTCTTGGAAATCAGAAATCATTACAGTATAACCTAGAGAACAAAGTAACTTAACTCTATCCATAAAATCCTTTTCATCTACGCTACCTTCCGCTTTCAGATTTGATAAGGTAATTTCAAAAATAACTTTAGAGTTTTCTTTTGTTACATTTTCCTCATTTAGAAACATTTCATAAGACTTCTCATACATATCTACATTTAACTTTGTTACAGGTCTAAAGCTCCCTCTCAATGTAAGAATATTCTTTTTGTATAATTCTCGTGCGGGAAGAACATTATTTCCTTTGGGGTTAAACATAACTGCTTGCGTCATCCCATTTCGTATAAGTTCTAAACTCATCAATCGGTTATCCACATCTTTAAACAAAGGGCCAGAGAAATTTATAGTATCTATTTCAATTGCATATGGGTCTATATGATCATAGAGGTATTTTAATAAATTTTTAGGATTTTTATTTTTATAAAAAGCACCATATATAAGATTTACACCCATTAAACCTAGTACTTCTTGTTGCTGTTTTGCTTCCGTTTGATGAAAACGAACATGTAAAATAATTTCATTGTATTCCCCGTCAGGTTTGTCTTGAAAACGAATACCCATCCATCCATGCCCTTTATATCTCTTTGCAAAATCTATAGTTGTAACACTATTGGCATAAGTAAAAAATAATTTATTAGGGTTATTTTGTCTATTAATACGTATTTCTAAAAGAGACATTTCCAACTTTAACATTGTGAGTATTCTTGCCTCACTTACATATTGGTTATTTGCATCTCTTCCGTAGATACTGTCACTAAAATCCTTATCGTAAGCGCTAATTGTTTTTGCAATTGTGCCAGAAGCCCCACCTACTCTAAAGAATTGCCTTGCTACCTCTTGCCCAGCACCTATTTCAGCAAATGTGCCGTAGATGTTTTCATTAAGATTTATTCGTAATGCTTTTGCCTCTATGGAAGGAATATCCTCTATTTCTCCTTCTCCTTGTAAAAT
>JAMJVX010000021.1 GCA_023558315.1 Flavobacteriaceae bacterium | reverse complement strand
ACCACTCCCCGTTAACGTTAACGCATCACCACTTGTAGTGCTATACACAAATCCATAACCACTTAGAGGACTTACTCCTAAATCTGTAATTTCTCCATTTAAAGAGACACTATTTATCGCAATATTATTTGGATTTGAAGTACTTACTGAAGGCAGTGTAGCTGCTTCTTTATTAAGAGTAATGGTATAGTTTTGACTTGTGCCATCGCTTGATTTTACACTTACATTATTGTTTCCAATGCTTAATTTACTTCCTTCGATGAAATTGTTAATTCCAATTGTTGCAGAAGCTTGTTCTGACAATAATAAGTTTGTTACACTCGTTTGTGTAATTTCATAAGGTATATTATTAAAGGTAATATTATTTTGTGAAATATTTCCCGCTTCTACGCTTCTAGTCTGAGTAAAATTGTTGCCTCCTGATACACTTGCTTCAATCGTTAAACGTAATATGTTTGCTTCATCGTTAAGCGTTTTAACTGATATCACATTACTATACACAGTCCCTTTACTGTTCGTAGCATAAGCAACAATAAAGTAGGTGTTGTTTTTTAATAAATTGTTTGCGAAACTTTCAAAATTTCCAACTTGAGTAGCGTTTTCTTTTATCGTTTTAGTTAATAAATCAATGGATAAATTTCCACTTAGAGTGCTCCATATGTGACCATACCTAGTTACAGTCGCACCATTCCCACCTACATTAGTAAGTGCTCCCGATATAGAAATACTAGTAAGACTTGCCGTTGCATTCCCTATAGTTACTGAAGGTTCTCCAGCAGGTGTCATAAAACTTATTTGGTTGCCATAAGTTATTTTTCCATTCGCGTTGATTAAATAAGGACGCACATAATATGTTGTAAATGGACTAAGGTCAATTAAAGAAGAAGTAAAATTCCCTATACTTTCTTTATTTCCTAATTTCGTAGATGTAACGTTGTCTGCACCTAATAGTAAATTTTCATTTTGTACTGAAGAACTATATATATGTCCATGTTGAGCAATGCCTCCATTTCCGATAGTTGTGATTTTTGAAGTTAAATTTACAAGAACATTAGACCCACTTTGACTAATGGATACTGCTACTTGAGTAGTCCCAGATATACTTCCTAAACTTGACGATTGTAAAGTTGTAAAGGCTTTAATATTCCCATACCCTGTACCTACATTATTAGATGCGTAGGCTCTTATATAGAATGTAGTATTTTCACTTAAACCATTTAATACTGAGGCAAAAATACTGCCGCTTTCTGTGGCGCTCCCCAAGTTGTTTTTATTGAACCCACTGCCTGTAATTGTGGGAGTTTCTGAGGTTCCCCAAACGTGTCCATACGCAGTGACGTTACTAGAACCTAAGTCAACTAATGTTCCCGATATAGTAGCGCCACTAGTAGTAATATTTGATATTTCTCCTGTATTTATTACAGGTTTCCTTGTCATGGGTGTTGGTGAGAGGGGTTCTGCTATATCAAAACTTACCGAATACGATTGGTTATCCTCATTTTCTGCTGTTATAGTAATTACATCCCCTTCCGCATTTAGGGTATCTCCTACATTTTTATTGGAAATCGCATTGGGTGAAATTTCTAATGTTTTTATTGTAACTTCTGTAGTTGAGTATGGAAATTTTTCTGCAAAAGTAATTTTTGCCCCTACAATAGTGCCCTCATAATCCTTTGATGAATCTACACTAACTACTATTTTAAGTATGTCATTTTCTTTAGATTTTTCTACCTTCCTACATTGTATTACACATAATACTAAAAGTAACATTGTAAAAAACAAGCGGTTTTTTTTATTGAAAAAATTCATAACGAATTGATATTTAGAGTTAAATATGGAGATTTTAATTTGACAAAAATAGCAAATTATTACATATTATTATCATTATATGTGAATTTTGAAATAGATTTTAAAAAGAGTAGATACGTATCCGTAAAAAAGGCTATTATTCTTTTACTGAGTGCTTTACGTCTTTTTATCTTCCTTTATCTTTTCAATGTCATTTTCAAGTTTTTCAAGTTTTTTTAGCACATCCTCAAGTGTCGTTTTTTTATCGCTTAAATCTGACAAAAAATAGGCAGAAACAGTAGCTGTAATTGTAGCAATAAAACCAATCCCTAAAATCATTAGCGAACTTGCGACTATTCTTCCTAGAGTGGTATGAGGGGTAATGTCTCCGTATCCAACAGTTGTAATAGTAACTAAAGCCCACCATATCCCATCTCCAAAAGTTTCTACATTGGGTTCAGAAATATAAAACAGAAACCCGAAAAAAAAGATTAAAAACAACGTTGTATAAACGATTGACCTAAGTTTTTTACTACTGAAAATAGCTTTTATATCTTTGCGAAATTTTGTAAATATAGTAGCGAGTTTATATAAATGAAATATTCGTAAAAGTCTTGGCAATCTGACAACACGTAAAAATCTCAAGGATTCAAAGCCTTGCGGAACAAAGGGTATTGAGCCAATAACAATAAAAAGTTCCAACTTATGTTTTAGCACATATTCTTTCTTGTTTTGGGAGAGGAAAAATAAATGAACGTATTCCAACAAAAACAAACCCCATATGCCCCAATTTAGATAATTTGCGAAATCTTTATACGCAGGATATATATACTCAATTATTAGTAATGGAATGAGTAAAATAACAGCGATAAAGACGGGTATTTCGTATATTTTTTTAACTATTTTATATCTTGATTTTTTCATTCAAAGACAAAAAAAACAATAATACAAAAATTTTAGTTACTTGTATCCGCTATATTCCCCCTTTCTAATAGTATACTAATTAAAAAACGCCCATTTTATGATGCGTATAAGTGATGAATTTTTGAATGGAGTATTTATACTTATGGATTTATAAGATTGTTGAGTTCTATATCATTTATAGTGGGGTTAGCTCCAGCCTTAGAAGCGACTAAAGCCCCCATACCACAGGCTTTTTCAAGTGCCTGCTGAGGGGGTTGATTGGTGATTATATTTGCTAACAACGTCCCCAAAAAAGAATCTCCTGCACCTACACTATCTTTTAACGATACTTTAAATCCGCTATGGGTATAAAACGCTCCATCAATAAATAAAATAGCCCCATATTTTCCCTTTGTTACACAGATTTGTGATGTGTTTGTTTTTTTGCTTATAAACAAAATATTTTGCTCAATGGAATGATATGGAGATTCTAAATTTTCGCATATCTCAAATAATTCATCGTCATTAAATTTTATAAAATCTGCCTTTTCCATAAAGGAAAGCAATAAATTATACTCGTAAAAAGGACTGCGAAGATTAACATCAAAAACTTTAAAATTTGCGCTTTCAATAAGACTTAATAGCGTTTGCTTAGATACAGAATTTCTCGTGACTAAGCTCCCAAAAATAAAGATATCCGCTTTTGATACTTGCGCTTTATTATCATCCGTAATTTGAATAAAGTCCCACGCTGCATTTTCTTCAATCGTATAGGAAGCAATCCCTTCCTCTAATGATACAGTGACTTCTCCTGTACGCTCCTCTCCCACTTGAATTAATGAGGGGTTTATTTCTTGTTTTTTAACAATATCTATAATCTCACTCCCATTTGTGTCTTTTCCTACACGGCTGATTATCTTCGTTTCAATACCTAAAGATTGTAGACGGAAAGCTACATTTAATGGAGCGCCACCAATTATTTTTTTGTTATCTGGAAAAATGTCCCATAATATCTCCCCAAAACAAATAGCCTTTTTCATCTTTTACAACTATTATTTTTTTGATACTAAGTTTTTAGTTAAATTTTCTAAGCTCTTATTCTTTGTTTCAGGCATTTTATAAATAACCCATAAGAGTTGGAAAACCATCATTATTCCAAAGAACACAAAAATCGGCCAAGGATTATCACTGAAAATACCTTTTTCTTTGTCCAAAAATAAAGGTGTAATTAAGGTAATAATTGCTGCAAAAATCCAATGTGTACCAGTACCTAAGGATTGTCCGTAGGAGCGAATCTTATTTGGAAAAATCTCTGAAATAAACACCCAAATAACTGCGCCTTGTCCTATGGCATGCGAGGCGATAAACAATAAGATAAAACTTATTAGGAGGGCTGGGCTTGCACTATTATAGAAACACCATGCCACACCCATTAAACTTACAATATATCCAATAGAACCTAAAACCAGTAAATACCTTCTTCCTAATTTGTCTATTAAGCGAACCCCTATCAAGGTGAAACATAAGTTTATAAATCCAATTGAAATAGCACTAAATAATGATTCTTTGGCTGCAAGTCCTGTTTTCTCTAAAATCTCTGGAGCGTAGTATAACACAAAATTAATCCCTGAAAGCTGATTGAAAAATGCAATAAAAAATCCTAACCATAGTATTGTGCTATACTTTTTCTGAAATAATTTTTCTCCTGTATTATTTGTACTTTTTGATTCTTGAATCTCTTCTATCTTTTGGGTAGCTTCCGAAGTAGAATAAATTAATTTTAGAACAGACAACGCTTCTTTGGTATTATTTTTTTTCAATATCAACCAACGTGGGCTATTAGGTATTTTGACAATCATTATTGTATAAAGCAACGCAGGTAATGCTTCTATGCCTAACATAATTCGCCAATCATTTATTCCTCCTATTCCTTTTAGAAGGTAATTTGATATAAATGCGATAAAAATCCCTAAAACGATATTAAATTGATAGGTAGCTACATAACGCCCTCTATTTTGTGCCGAAGAAATCTCCGCTATATATATAGGCACAGCCACTGAAGAAACACCTACCCCCAAGCCTCCTATAAATCTCATTATAGAAAACGTATATGGATCTGGAGCGAAGGCAGAACCTAAGGCAGAAACAAGGTATAAAATTCCTATCCAAAACAATGTTTTCTTACGCCCGTATTTGTCACAAGGAATGCCTCCAAGCAATGCGCCTAAGACCGTTCCCCATAATGCCATTGACATTATAAAAGTCCCATGAAAAAGGGGCGATGTATTCCAAAGCGTTTTAATAGGCAAATTAGCCCCTGAAATTACGATGGTGTCAAAGCCAAACAAAAATCCCGCCAAAGAGGAAATTATCGTTATTTTAAATAATTTATTCATCTTTTAGAAATGTGTAAAATGTTACTTGATATATACTTTTTTTAGTAGACGAGGTTTTTAACGATGTTTTTGGAAATTCACTTTTTGGAAAAATTAAATTTGTAGTTACTACTTTACCGTCTTGGTGAAAAATTTCTACAGAGGTTTTATCTACGATTATTTCTACTTTTAATTTGTCATTCTCCGAAGCTACTTTAACACTTTTTTCAAAAGGAAATTTTTCGTCAAATGTTTCATTTCCTTCTTTTGTTCTAGTCATTTTTAGCATTTGAGTGTTTGTATTGTATTCCCATATCAAAGAGGGAGTTTCTGTATCTCCAAATTGGAATTGTAGGGTATCCTCTTCTGACACATTAAATTCTATATCTATTTTATATTGAAAAGACGTATATTTTTCTTTTCCTAATTCTGCATTAAATTTCTCAGCATTTATAACGTTGAAATTTTCTTCTAATTTCAAGTGCGCATCTAAAGTTTTGACAGGTTTTTGAGTTAATATATAATTATCCTCAACTTTAGAAAGAGACAATTCTCGAGGGATACTCATACTACTTCTCCAATTACCAGAGGGTATTTTTTGAGCGTATTGCCAATTATTCATCCATCCCACCCATAATTTGTTTTTATTTTCTGTAAGAATATCACTCCAAGTAACAGCCGCGTAAAAATCTTTTCCGAAATCTACCCAAAAAGGTTGGGGTACCCCGTTTTCTATATAATCAGAGGTAAAGGTGTTTCCATCAAAATCACCAATATAATATTTTCCGCCTGAGCCTCCAGCAAAACTCCCTTCTCCTAAGTCAATTTCTAATACCCACTTTGTGGTATTGTCATCAGCAGTTATTGGAAATAAATCAGGACATTCCCAATTTGGTGAAGTGTCGTGATTTGGAAAAGGTCCAAATTCACTCATTAATTTCCACTCTTTTAAATTTTTAGAGGAGTAAAATTGAAGTATTTTATCCGTAGCCACTGACACAACCATTATCCATTTTTCATCTGGAGCGTACCAGAACACTTTAGGGTCTCTAAAATCCGCCATATTAAGGTCTATTACAGGATTTTTATCATACCTAGTCCAAGTCCTTCCTTTATCATTGCTATAGGCTATACTTTGGTATTGCAGTTTTTTAGGGGCGTCATAATCTGTATAAATGGCTACAATAGGAGGATTTTCTTTAGTACCAAAACCAGAAGAATTATTCCAGTCCACCACTGCTGAACCCGAAAATACCATAATGCTGTCTTTTTCTTGTAATGCAATAGGGAGATGCTCCCAATGTAGTAAATCTTTGCTAACTGCATGCCCCCAACTCATATGTCCCCACGTATTTCCAAAGGGATTGTATTGATAAAACAAATGATATTCATCATCATAATACACAAGGCCATTAGGGTCATTCATCCAATTTTCAGCTGGAGAAAAATGCAAACTTGGTCTATACTTTTTTTCTATTTTATCATTCTCATTCATTGTTATTTTTTTAGAATTTTTGTTTTTACACGAAGTGGAAAAAACTAGTAGTAATAAAACTAATTTAGAAATTTTCATTTTTACTTTATTTATTAATATCTCTATATACTATAAATTCATTGACCAAGAAATATAATATTGAGCCCCAATTACTCCCGTTCCTAAAGCAGACACATATTCCACTCCTAATATATTAACCCCTCCTAGTTTAAAGGTCGAACTACCATCAGTATAGTTTATTTGAGTATCTATATTTAGTCTACTTGGAATAATTCCACTAGAGAAAAAACTCTCAAATAAAAATTCGCTATTCCATTTTGCATTTAATCCAAAACCAAAGTTTTCAAATATTTTATTATTATTGAAATATGCCTTTACTCTATGTTTTGGAGTATTAAATCCTGCTTCAAAAGTTAGGTCTCTTGATTGATCAAACATAAAATCGTTAAAAGAGTAGTTTGCCCCAAAATGATTTTCATTTACACTAGAATCTAATCCTAAGTTAAATCCAAAAGAAGTAACCTCAACATCCGTGTTGTTTGCTATTGCATATATCTGATAATCATTGTTTTGGATTGCTAAAGTAGATTTTGGTAAATTGCCACTTGATTCAATAAAAAAGTCATCTGAAGTAGCGTCGTTAAACTGAGATGCATTTAAAATAGATACATCGCCATAATTTGGAGTAGAAACATATTTATAGGCTATGAAATTATTATACATATTATAATATGCTGACGCATCGACATTTATTATATCTAAAATAAACCCTCTATATCCTAACTCATAATTCACCACTTTTTCTGGCTCAACTTCATCTACTTCCGCTTTTTTAAGAAAAGTAGCTGGATTTACATTGGGGTTTACAGCTCTTGCTTCATTATATGCTACCACAGAAGTTGCTTCCCAAGAATTACTTATAATATCTACACCCTTAAAATTCACAGCCTTATTTACAAAGTCTATATTAGCTAGGCTTTTTAAAATATTACTATTTGCAATATTATTTGATTTTGCATTGGAAATATATCTATTAAAATTATCATTTACGCCTCCTAATAATGTAAAGGTAGGTCCTTCAAGCCCTATATATTGATTCTGCACCGTTGGATATCTGAACCCTGTTTGATAGGATAGTCTGATATGGTTGTTATCGTTTGGACTAAATACCATAGATGCTCTGGGAGAAAAATTAGACTCGAAATTTGAAGCCCCATCATAGCGAATAGAACCCGTCAATTTAATTTTATCGTCCCATATCTTTTTTATAGACTGTATATAAATTCCAAATTCTTCTAAATTTATATTATCCATATAATCTGTAAATATTTTGCCATCTGATGACAAATTAAATGACCGATATGATCCCCCTATTTGTGTGTCAGCAAAGGGTATTTTATCTAAAAATTTATAATTATAGTCAATGTGATACATACTTGAATTATCTATCAATTTAGATCCCTCATACAGTGCCGTTGTTGTAGATTTTTCAAAGACTGTTTTAAAAGCCTCACTATCAGGAGTTACAATCAATTTATTTGCCTCTTTTCTTGCAATGGCATGCGCTTCTGCATTTGTGCTCACTTGATTAGGAATACTTACCCCAGGAATTCCCGGTATTCTATTCGCTAAGTATGTCAGTAAATATCTTTGATAAAAATCAGTGGCATAACTTCTATTAATATTAACCCCTGTCCATAATAAATCATACGAGTTTCCAACATCTTCTAATGTTGCATATCCTCTAATGAAAAAATCATTACTTTTAATTTCTAATTTATGTTGCCTTACAACAACATCTCTAAGTGCATATCTACTTACCGCTTGATAAATAAAATCTCCCGTTCCTATTTTATTAGTGTTAATTATTTCTATGTTACTATCCTTTGGTCTATAGTGAAAAGAGAAATCAACTTTTGCATTTCTTGCTTTTCCATCGCCTATTAAATATTTTTCATCAATTCCATCCATCCCGATAATATCATTTCCAAAATATTCATTTTTAAATTCATCCGAATTTAATAACAAACTATTTGCTAGCGGACCCACCGTTGGGTCTGTTCTTAAACTATTTAATAATCCGAGTAATGTAAAACCTATTTCATCTCCATATTTATTGAGTGCATTATGAGCGTAGGGTAAAGCTCCTCTTTTAGATACGGCATCTGGCTGACCCGCATTTATATGGGTTCCATTAAAGTTTCCATACATATTGTCGTCTGTTGCTGCCCAATCTTTACTTTCATTGTATGTAGCGTTTAATTTTACAGCAATGTTATCATTTATTTTTTTTGCATATCTAAACCCTATGTCATAGTAAGGTTCTGGGCTATCAAAATTTGAGACAGAAATAATGCCTGTTTTTGCATATGCGCTTACACCTGGATAATCAAAGGGATTTTTGCTATTCATAAACAAAATTCCGTTAAAAGCATTAGCCCCATACAGTCCAGAGGCTGCTCCCGGTAATACTTCAATATCTTCTACATCTAACTCAGAGAGGCCTACTAAATTTCCTACGGAAAAATTTAACCCTGGCGCAGCATTATCCATTCCGTCCACTAGTTGTAAAAACCTACTATTTCCAAAAGAGGCAAAACCTCTTGTATTTACAGAGGCAAAACCCATAGATGAATAATTCACATCCACTCCTTTTAAATTTTCTAAAGTGGAATAAAAGTTAATGCTCGTTGTATTTTGTATATCTGAGAGGCTTAGTTTTTCTATTGAAAATGGAGAGAATGCAATTCGTTCAGGCGTTCTAGAGGCTGAGATTACTACTTCATGTAATCCCATTGTTTCTTCCTTTAAAACAATCGTATAAAATTGTTCATTGTCTGTTATTATTACTTGTCTTGTTTCAAATCCAAGAGAACTTATCTCTATAGAAAAAGGAAGAGGTTTATTTGTTTCAATTGTAAATTTTCCGTTAAAATCAGTAATTACACCTTCAGTTGCAGAGAGTAAAATATTGGCTCCAGGAATAGGTATGTTGTTTTCATCTTTGACTTCTCCTTTTATTTCAATATAAGTTTGTGAATAAAGTAAAGTGCTAATAGAAATAAATACGTAAAGTAATATGCTTTTTTTCATGCTGAATTTTTTGATATAAAAAATGTTAAGGGCAAATATAATTATAAAATTAAACTAGCATAAATAACTATAAACAAAAAATACAGGTACACTGTGAAATTATAACTAATTGAAAAAAATACATTCGTTTATTATAAATTAAATCATTCCTTTTAACAAATGCTTTTGCAACGGTCTATAAAAGATTTTTATTATTAACTTTGCCGGTTCATCCATGATACATATTTAAATGGCAAAATATTTAGTTATACTCTTTATTTTTTTTAGTATTTCTATATCTGCACAAATATCTTTACCCAGACCAGATCTCCTCTCTTCTTATATTCCAAAGGATACCACTACAATTGAATTAGATACATTTAGCAATCCCGAAAAATACAATTCATTAGAAGATATGATTGCGAAAAGTAAAGAACAAATAAATGATACACTTGCTACTATTGATGAATATTTGATAATTTCTAATGATGACACAATTAGGATTATGGATACTACCTATAGTATTCACAAAGAATATCGATACAATTATATTAGAAAAGATAGATTTGAATTAATGCCTTTTGCCAATGTTGGGCATACTTTTAATCGATTAGGATACAACTTTTCCGAAATGCCCACCTTACCACAATTAGGAGCACGCGGCAAACATTACGCTTATAAAGATGTAAAAGATACATACTACTACTGGGTGCCTACGCCAGTTACTGAAATATTTTATAAAAATGTAATTAATAGGGGGCAATTATCTAGTGCTTTTTTTACGACAAACATAAGTCCACAATTTAACTTTAGTGTTGGGTTTAAAGGGTTATGGTCAGTAGGGAGGTATGTAAACAATCAAAGTGATGACGCCAGTTTTTATACAACTTATACCTACAAGAACAAAAGCGATTGGGTAGGGTCAAAGTTACAATATACAAGTCAAACAATAACCAATGATGAAAATGGAGGGCTTACAGAAATGGCTCTGAACAATTTTTTAAGTACTGAAAGTGAATTTAATGATAGGGCACGTTTAGATGTAAATTTAAACAACGCTGAAAGTGAATTAAAAGGAGAGCGATTTCTATACAACAATTACATAAATATTATAAAGAATGAAAAGGATTCTACAAATCATCATGTTGTAGTGGGACATAAATATCATTTTGAAAATAAAAGATTTAAGTATGACCAAGAACAAGCCTCTTCTTTTTATGGAAATACTTTATTAAATAATTCTAGAATAATAGATAGCATGAATTTAGAAACAGAAAAACATTCGGTTTATGCAAAAATAAATTATGACAAAATAGGCAAATTACATATAGAAGCGACACGCCTAAATTATAGATATTTCTTTCCAATTGCCCAATTTCGTAAGGATGTAACATTTCCCAACAAATTAAACCCCTCCACAACTCTATTAGAAGTAAAGTGGAATAAGAAAATTACTCCAAAATTAGATGTGAAAGTAAATTTATTTAGGACTTTAGATTCAGTACAGTACTCTCATCGCTATAATGGGAGTTTGGATTACACATTAAATGAGGATATGTCTATTAATGCTTCCTTTGCCCAGTTATCTCAATCACCAAATTTTAATTGGCAACTTTATCAAAGTAATTACGCTATGTTTAATTGGGTAAATGAGAATTGGGAGCAACAAGAAACAAACTATGCAAGTTTGTCTTTTGAACATAAAAAATGGGGGAAAATTACTGCTACAGGTCAACAAATTTCAAATTATTTTTATTTCAAAAATAGTTCTGAAACACCGCTTACAAATTACCTTATCACTCAAGAACAGCACACGGACAGTACTATAAATTACTTGAAAGTAAAATATGAAGGGGAACTCGTATTATTAAAAAAACTACATATTTCATTAATAAACACACTTCAATATCAAAATGTAGAAGGCGGAGAGGGTGTTTTACATGTACCTGAAATAATTGCGCGTAGTACTTTAGCCTATACAAACTGGGTTGCTGACAAAGCTATGTATTTGCAAACAGGGTTTAACTTTAAGTATTTTACCAGTTATTTTGGAGATAGTTATGTGCCAGTAATTGGAGAATTTGCTTCTCAAAATCAACTTGCTATAGGTGGTTTTCCAATGTTTGACTTCTTTTTTAATGGTAAAATAAAAACGGCTAGAATATTTATCAAAATGGAATTTTTTAATCACGATTTAGGAAAACCGAACTTTTTCTCAGCACCTGCCTACCCATTTAGAGATAGAGTTTTTAGATTTGGAATTGTATGGAATTTTTTTCATTAAATGTTTTAAAAAACTATTACCTCAATGGTTGACTCGTTTTGTTTTATTTTAAACTCAAAATTCATCCTAAAATATTTTTTATATTTGCATATTATTTTTTTTCACTAACATGAAGCTAAAAACCTTTAATAATTTAACCCTTTCAATAGTTATTCTCCTTTGCATTTTTCAATGTAAACCACCAGAACCAGATACAAACAACAATATATCAGAATTAATAGTAACTCATGCCAACACAGATTATTTAGGGATTATAAATGAAACAAATATCACTTTTGAAAATAAAGTGCCTTTTGGAATCACTGAAGTTACAATCAAATCTATTGAAATATCAAATAAAGCTCAAGTAGATAAACCCATCGGGAGTATTTTAAGAGTTGGGAACGCTAATTCAATTTCTGTTACTGCTGAAAATGGGGATACAAAAACTTATTCAGTTACTATTAATGCGGAAGTCCCCTCCACAGAAAAAGACATCACTGGAATTGTAATTACTAATGGTACAAATGATATTACAGGTTCGATTTCTGGACAAAATATTACATTTTCAGACTTGACTTATGGAACAACACAAATAACTATAATAACCCTAACTATTTCACCAAATGCTTCTGCCAATAAATCTCAAAACGACACTTTTTCATTAAGCGGAACGAATACTATTACTATAACTGCGCAAGACAATTCCACTAAAGTTTACACTTTAACTTTTACTATTTCACCCCCCACTTCGGGTAATGATATACAAAACCTTATTTTAAGTGATGGCACTAATAATTATACGGGTACTATTTCAGGGACAAATATTATTTTTTCTGAATCTCTTTATGGTAGCACGCAAATCACTATTCAAGAAATTACCTTGTCTCCAAATGCTACAGCGAATAAAGGTAACAATGACAATATATCATTTACTGTAAGTGGCAACAACGCTTTTCAAACCATAATTGTAACTGCACAAAATAATAACACTAAAACTTTTACATTAACCATCAGTATTCCATTCGTTGAGATACCTGATATAAATTTTAGAACTGCACTTATTGGATTAGTTGATAGTAGTAATGTTTCTGGAACTTCAATTCGTCAAAATGCTCTTGAGGCTATAAAGTTTTTACATGTAGATGATCAAAATATTACAAATCTAAAGGGAATTAGTTATTTTACTAATTTACAAGGAATAGATGCAGAAGAAAATTCATTAACTAATATAAATTTGAATACAAATACATTATTAACACATTTAGATGTTCATGAAAATTCATTATCAATCATCAATGTAAGCACAAACACTTCTTTGACAAGAATAGATGCTAATAATAATTCATTAACATTTTTAAATACGACTACTAATATAAAATTAGAAAGATTAATCCTACATTATAACTCTCTAACCAATTTAGATTTAACTAACAATACGATTTTAATAGATATAGATATGGATTACAATTCTTTAACAAGTATAAATTTAAGTTTAAATACTTCTTTAACTGATTTAGATATTGATCATAATTCTCTAACTAGTTTAGATGTGAGTAATAATACTTTATTGAAAAGATTAGATGGGGATTATAATTCTTTAACTAGTTTGGATTTAAGCGATAACAATTCAATGACAAGAATAGATGTAGATTATAACTCTTTATCCTATATAAATTTAAACAATCTCAATATTTTAAAAATTTTAGATATAGATTATAACTCATTAACAAATGTTGATTTTAGTGAAAACACGGCTTTAACAAGATTAGATGCTAATAATAATTCCATCACAAGTATAGATTTAAGTAGTAATACAGCAATTACATTTTTAGATTTAAAAGATAATTCATTGACTTATCTAGACATTAGTAATAATACTGCGCTTACTGAATTAGAAATTAGTGGTAATCCTGTAACGTGTATTCTTACTGCAAGTGGACAAACTATAGGTACTATAGTCTCAGGTGCTGGTCAGTATTTATCTACTTCTTGTCCATAATAAAATTACCTACTAAAAAATATTTGTAACTTGATTAGAATAAAAGCTTATTAAAAGTATTCTTGCTATTTTTTTGTGTTTTGCTTCTCAATCCACTTCTCTATTTCCTGTTTATCTTTTATAGAAAATGTTATACGCTTTCCATTGGTTTTATAGACAGTAAGCACATCCCCAGAGCAAAAAATATATCCCCACCCATATTTTATGGAATACCTAATACCCCAGCCTCCAAAGTCATATAATGCGGATATTTTATTGATTTCGCAATTTGTAATATTATTCCATTTTATTGTTTTCTTGACAAATGGAAAAAATGAATATTTTATACCACTATCATCAATTTTCAGATGAAACTTGAAAAATAGAAACGCCCCTATTAGGAAAAAAAATATAGAAGTTAGCATCCAAGCATTATTTACTTCATTAGTTTTATAACAAAAAAGGATAAAAACGAGGAACTGAATAACAAATGCTATAGTTAGTATTCTTGGAAATTTGAATGTTTGTTTTATCTCTTGCATATTTTTAAACTAACGTCTACGTTATTATAAATAGTTAGGCACTATTTAGTGGGGTTCTAACCTATCCCCAACACATCTTTCATCGTGAAAATTCCTGTTTTTCCTACAATCCATTCTGCAGCAATAACTGCACCTAAGGCAAAACCCTCTCTTGTATGTGCGGTGTGTTTTAGTTCTATAGAGTCTATTTCAGAATGATATTTCACCGTATGTATACCTTTCACATCTTCTTCTCTTTTGGCATTAATAGGTACTTTTCCTGACTCTTTTTTGTCTAAAACCCATCCCTTAATCGCACTGTTTTCTTGCATTATTTCCGCTAAAGAAATAGCAGTTCCGCTGGGTTTATCTAGTTTCTGGGTGTGGTGTATTTCTTCTATTTCTGAGTCATATTCTTTGTATGGCGCAATAAGACGTGTTGTATGTTCTATCAAATTAAAAAACAAATTGACACCTATACTAAAATTTGAAGCATAGAGAAAACTCCCGTTTTTTTGTTTACATATAGTTTTTATATCCTCTAAATGCGCTAACCATCCCGTCGTTCCACATATTACTGGGATATTATTATTCAATCCTAGTGTAATGTTTTCTACAGCAGAATCTGGGGTACTAAAAATAATTACGGCTTCTGCTTCATTTATATTCCCATCTTCTTTATCCTTATCTAAAGTGGCAACTATTTCATGCTTTCTTTGTAGAGCTATTTGTTCCACCATTTTCCCCATTTTGCCATACCCGATAAGTGCTAACTTCATACTAAAATTTAAGATTGAGATTGAGTGCTAAATAATCATTGTTATGTATATCCCTAGGAAAAGTAGGTTTTATTACAAGATTATCATTTACATTAAATGATAATAAGTGTGCTGATACACTTGCATCAATAATATTGAGAGCATACATGCCCACTGCTACAAATAACCAAGTATTTCTCTCGCTTCTATAAAATTTCATCCCATCTAATAGCCTCTCAGGATTAGAAATAATCCCAATAAACTCATCGTCTTGATATCCCAATTGCCTTCTTTTAAATGCGTATCTATACCTTTCGGCACGATTATTTTGCTCCATATATCCTATAATTCCTACGCTAATACCTACATATATAGCAGGTATTTTCCACCATGCATCTTTTCTCAAATAATATTGCCCTAATCCTGGAATAGCTGCGGAAAAGAAACTCGCTTTTGAAGGGGTTAATGGGTCTCTTACTAATTTTTCAGCCCTTGTTAGTGTCGCTTCAGCAAGGAGACTATCAATTCTTCTTTTATTTTCTATTGTTATAGAATCTTTTGTAGAAAAAGTGGCAAAGGGTATACTATCTGACTTTTGTTGAATAGTCTCAAAATTTAATGTGTCTATAATTTTGCCCTCCTCAGGCAGTGAAATGTCTTTATTATCTATACTATCTATATCTACTTTTTTAATATCAACAATATCTTGAGCAAATAATGAGATAGAAAATAAAAAAAATAGGATATAAGTAAAGCGTATCACTTTTGAATTTTTTGCGCTAATTTACTGAAATCTTTTTCTGAATTAAAGGGAATAATAATCTGTCCTTTATTCTTACCAGTCACTTTAATCTTAACTTTTGTTTCAAAAAAAGTTGTAAAATCGGAAATTGAATTGTTCGCAAATGGAGCGGATTTTTCTTCTAAAATTACAGGTTTATTGCTCTTATTTAAGTTTTGAATAATTTCCTCAACTTTACGAACAGAAATATCATCTTTAACAATCTTTTCATAAATAGCCAATTGATCTTTTACATTTTCTACATTTATCAAAGCTCTTCCATGTCCCATAGACAAAAAGCCATCTCTCATTCCTGATTGAATTATGGGATTTAATTTTAACAAACGTAAATAATTAGTTATTGTGGGTCTTTTTTTACCTACTCTTTCACTTAGTTTTTCTTGCGTCAAGTTCACTTCTTCAATAAGTCTTTTGTAGGTAAGTGCTATTTCTATAGGGTCTAAATCTTCTCTCTGTATATTTTCAACTAAAGCCATTTCTAGTGACTCTTGATCGTCTGCTAATCTTATATAGACAGGGATTTTAGTTAATCCTATCATTTTAGAGGCCTTATATCTTCGTTCTCCAGATATGATTTCATACGTTTTTACACTGACTTTTCTTACAGTAATAGGTTGAATCAGTCCGAGTTCTTTTATAGAATTTGCTAATTCTTTGATGGGCTCTTCTTTAAAATTTGTCCTTGGTTGTGATGAATTGGGTCTTATATCTTCTAAATCGACCTCAACAATATTACTCATCAATTCTTTTGCATTTTTATCATTTGCTGAAATGATACTATCTGGGTCTTTTAATAAAGCGGAAAGTCCTCTACCCAATGCTTGTTTTTTTCCTTTAGACATACTAATTTAATTTTTGTTTTTATCAATAATTTCCTCTGCTAAACTCAAGTAATTAATTGCACCTTTACTATCTGCATCATATGAGATAATATTCTTTCCATAACTTGGCGCTTCGCTTAAACGTATATTTCTTTGAATGATAGTTTTAAAAACCATTTGCTTAAAATGTGTTTGAACCTCTTCAATTACCTGATTTGATAATCGTAAGCGAGGGTCGTACATAGTCAATAACAATCCTTCAATATCTAAGTTTGGGTTATGAATTTTTTGTACACTTTTTATAGTATTTAGTAATTTTCCTAATCCTTCTAAAGCAAAATATTCACATTGAATAGGGATAATCACTGAATCTGCAGCTGTTAACGCATTTAGAGTAAGCAATCCTAGTGAGGGCGCGCAATCTATAAAAATGTAATCATACTCATTTAGTATGGGTTTAATTGCTTCCTTAAGCATTTGCTCTCTGTTTTTTTTATCCACTAATTCAATTTCAATAGCAACTAAATCTATATGAGCAGGGATAATACTTAAGTTTGGGGAAGAAGTTTTGTTTATTAAGTCCTCTACTTTATAAGTATGTTCTAAAAGCTGATAGGTACCTTGTTGCACTTCATCTATGTCTAACCCTATTCCAGAAGTTGCATTTGCTTGAGGATCCGCATCTATCAATAACACTTTTTTTTCTAACACCCCTAAAGCGGCTCCTAAATTAATAGTACTTGTGGTCTTTCCAACCCCTCCTTTTTGGTTTGCTATTGCAATTACTTTTCCCATAAAATTTTATAAAATGACCGCAAAAATATAACTTTTAAATTAAGTATCATAGTATAATATATTCTATTCTATAATAAATATTTTTTCACCCTCTTTTTTGTAATAAAAGTTCTCTCTCGCAAAATATATTAAACTATCTTTATCTTGAAATTTTTCTACCGCCTTATTTGTCTCTTTGCGCTCAAGTTCCAATTGTTCTATTTGTTCTTCTAACTTTTTTATCTCAGAATTGAGTTCCGATTGAAGTAACCAAGAATGTGTATCAAAGAAAAGCATCCAAATGATAAATCCAAAAAAAATTATCGTATAAAAATTAAAATATTTCCTATATTTTTTCAATTTCTATTTTATTTAATTCTAATACTATCTACCCTTTTTGTTGTAATGTATTCCTTACTTTTATTTCCCCAACTATGTAAAATATAATTCATTACATCTGCTACTTCTTCATTTAGCAAATCTTGATTAGCCATTACGTTATCATATTTTATTCCGTTGACAACTATAGGACCTTTCATGCCAAATTTTACAGCACGTATACTTTTATCTATATTTTTTGTCAAATAGTCTGAATTAGCGAGAGGAGGATAAATTCCTTCTACTCCTTTTCCATTATGCAAGTGACATTGAATGCAAAAATCATCATACACCGACTTTCCTCTTTCTATACTTTGCATAAGCTCCTTTTTTTGAATAAAAACCGATAGCGAAACTATATTAATTGCTAAAAATATACTTATTATTACCTTCATTACTTTTTGATAATTTTAAAAATTCCTTTTTGTTCCACTGCTATATACAAAAATCCGTCAGGACTTTCTTTAATATCTCTTACTCTCCCTATGTCAACGGCTATTTTTTCTCGCTCTACCACTTTTCTATCTTTTAAAACTATTCGTTCAACATATTGAAATTTAAGTGAGCCAACAAATAAATTCCCTTTCCACTTTGGATATCTTCCTGAAGTAGAAAAAGCCATACCACTAGGAGCGATTGAAGGCACCCAATAATACAATGGAGGTTCCATGTTTGGATGTATCGTATCATTTGTAATTGTCGTACCGCTATAATTTTTCCCATAGGTAATTTTGGGCCACCCATAATTTTTTCCTTTTTGAATAACATTAATCTCATCCCCTCCTTTGGGGCCATGTTCATGCACCCATACTTCTTTGTTTTCTTTGTGATAAACCATTCCTTGAGGGTTTCTGTGTCCGTAGGAATACACCGCTTTTTTAGCTAGAGGTTTACTTATAAAAGGATTATCCTCTGGGATTTTTCCATCCAAATGCACTCTATATATTTTCCCACCATCTTTTGTAATATCTTGAGGATTAATATCTCTTTCTCCTCTATCTCCAACAGAAAAATACAGATACCCCTTTTCATCAAAAACAATACGAGACCCAAAATGGTGGCCTTTACGAGTATTTGGGATTGCTTTATATAATAATTGTAAATCTATCAACGTATTTCCTTCTAATATAGCCGTATATAAAGCCGTATTTCCTGCCACTCTATTTTCTCCTTCTAAATTAGATGCCGTTGTAAAATAAATGCGGTTTTCTTTAGCGAAGTTTGGGGATATCGCAATGTCTAAAAGCCCTCCTTGTCCTCTGCTGTAGATGTCTTTGGGCAATCCAATTACTTCTTGTTTAATTCCCTTTTTAATCCTATATATTTTCCCTTGTTTTTCTGAAACTAATATATCATTTTCTGTTATAAATTCTATACTCCAAGGAATTATGAGACTATCTACAACTTTTTCTAGCGTATAATCCACGTCTATCGGGGTTTTGATTTCTGGGGTATTTTCAACTTGAGCAAAAACGCTAAAAGAAAATAAATAAATATTTGCACATAAAAAAAAGAACCTCTTTAAAGTCATTATCATTATTTTTTAAATTACTAGTTAAATTGAAGTCGCAAAATTATATAAAAAAATTATCTTTGCAACTTGTTTTAAAATTTACACCCATTATAATGATAAAAGACTTATTTGAAAAGATTGAAAAAGATAGAGGACCTCTAGGAAAATATGCCGATAAAGGAGAAGGATATTTTATGTTTCCACAGCTAGAAGGAGAACTTTCAAATAGGATGGTTTTTAATGGAAAAGAAAATATTATCTGGAGTATTAATGACTACTTAGGATTAGCTAATCATTCGGAAGTAAGAAAAGCAGATGCGGAAGGGGCTTTGAAATATGGAGCCGCTTATCCTATGGGGGCAAGAATGATGTCAGGAGATACTAAAGCCCATCAAAATTTAGAAAACGATTTGGCGTCGTTTGTTTCAAAAGATGCGGCATATTTGTTAAACTTTGGGTATCAAGGGGTCTTATCTATTATTGACACTTTAGTTTCTAGAAATGATGTTATTGTCTACGATGCGGAAAGCCATGCTTGTATAATTGATGGGGTACGTTTACATTTGGGGAAAAGATTTGCGTTTAATCATAATGATATTGAAAGTTTAGAATTAAATCTAAAAAGAGCTAGCGCATTAGCCGAAAAGAATAAAGGAGGAATATTAGTCATTTCAGAAGGCGTATTTGGAATGAATGGACGTCAAGGAATTTTAAAGGAAATTGTCTCTTTAAAAGAAAAGTACAATTTTAGATTTATGGTAGATGATGCGCATGGATTTGGAGTACTTGGTGACTCTGGTGCTGGGACTGGGGAAGCGCAAAATATCCAAGAGGGGATAGATATTTATTTCGCAACATTTGCCAAGGCAATGGCGGCTACTGGAGCTTTTGTGGCAGGGGATAAAAACGCTATTCAATATCTAAAATACAATATGCGTTCTCAAATATTTGCAAAATCACTACAGATGCAATTAGTGTACGGGCTGCAAAAACGTTTAAATATTTTAAAAACGCAACCTGAAATAAGAGCACAATTATGGGAAAATACGAATTTTCTTCAAAATGGACTTAAAGAAAATAATTTTGACTTAGGAAGTACCTCAAGTTGTATCACTCCTGTATTTCTACAAGGAGGAATTTTTGAAGCCACTGCTAT
>JAMJVX010000020.1 GCA_023558315.1 Flavobacteriaceae bacterium | reverse complement strand
TTTTTTTGCTAACAAAACTGCATCTTTTTTTGTTTCAAAAGTCCCTACAATAATTTCTGTATCCTCCAGAATTAATTGTACTATATATCTTTTTTTCATAGTTTGATTTTATTTCATATTATAAGAATAATTAGACCAATCCTCCCGTTTATCTACTTTACCATAAAATTTCTCATTAAATTGTCCATTTGGGTAAAATAAAGGGTTTTTTCTATTACCTTTCAACCATTTTTCTATTACTTCATCTTTTACAATTATACTTCTGTACCGCCCCTTGTACGCTAAAGAAACAATCCCATTTTTAGCTTTTATTTCTTTAAAGACGCAAGGACTTATAATAACTCCTTCAGGACTAATCAACCCTTGTTTGGCTTTCAAAGTATCACTATATGACATGTATTTGGAATGCCCAAAGCACATAGATAGAGAATATAAAACTTCACTTAAAGGTTTGTAATCATTTAAAGAATATAACCTGTCTAAATTAAAAGGGTCTCCTGAACCTATTTTTATATCATAATCGTAATAATAAAATGCCTCAGATTTATCTGTTTTAAAATTTCTACTTATGTTGCTTAATCTGAAAACATGACCTTTTTCTTGAATTATTTCTTTAAAGTCCACAATAACTTCATGTGGAATGTTTTTTTTATTTACTGAATTATCTCCATTGAAATACAATATAGTGTCACAGTCGTGTGTTTTTTCAAATTTTTTTAATATTTTTTCTACTTTCATAATTTGATTTTTTAAATTGATTCTGGTGCAAACATACAACCTACTTTTAAACTAACAATGGCTTTTTTCACTTTTTTTCACTTTTTTTCACTTATGACGTTTTTTTGGGCGCAAATTTTTCACTTTGTGTCAGTTTTTCTTAATTTGTGTCAGTTTTTAAAAAAAAACCGTTACAGCCCTAAAGCCACTAATAATGCCATTCTACAAGAAAACCCAATTTTTCTGTGTCAATTTAGGTTTTTAAAACTGACAACACCTAAACCCCCATAAATAGTAACTTTAGTTACTATTTATATTACTTTGTGTCAGATTTATTGGAATATTAGTAAAAGTTTTATGGGAAAAAAAGGGGTAGAAATAGCGTTATTTAGAACCATTCTAAATAAGGGGGTATATAGGGGTATATTCGTTTTGGCTAAAAACTTTTTGCCATTTTCGGAAAAAACTGACACAAATCGAATTTTTGGGTCTCTTAAAATATTGATTATCAAACACTTAATAGCCTGTGTCAGTTTTTTTGGCGTTTTTTAAAAACTGACAACACTTGATTTAAAATCTCTGTAAACGTACTGCTGGCGTGGGTTTGCGGTGTGCGGCTTTTTTTGTTAAAACTGACACAAATCGTTACAAATCTGACACAAACCGTTACAAAGCAAAAATTACATGGCTTTTTTCACTTCTTAAACAAAAAATGTTTTTTTGGTTTTTTTTGGTTTTTTTTGGTTTTTATTGAAAAAAAGTGAAAATATTCATAACTCGTAATTATTGGGGGGTTTAGGGAGTTTTTAACTCCCTTTTATGGTATTATCCTTTTTTTACTTAATTTTGTCCTATGAGCCACGAATTAGTATATAATGAAAGTCAAATAGCAGTACCAATTGTTAACGATAAAATAAAAAAATCTATTCTGGTAATTTATCAGGATGAGGATAGATTCTTAAATTACTATGAAGTGGGTAAAAAATTGGGAGTTCCTAAGTCGCAAATGAATCAAGCGTATTTAAGAGACCCAGATGTATTTAGGGCAATTAAAACAAATGTAGATGAGGCATATTTAAGAACGATGATAAAGCTGGAAGATGTTGTACAAAATCCAACTACACCGATAGACGTTCCAGCGGTTAAAACATTTCTGGAGTATTTGAAGCAAATGATACTATTTTTAAACACAATATAAAATGGAAGTAAGCGTAGTAAATATATTTTTTTTAGCATTAATTGTCTGGATCATATTTATAACTATCTTAATAGATAATTTAAAGTAAATGCTGAGCTGGCAATTAGATACAGAAATAAAGGAAGTAGGAAATAGAGAGCTTACAGAAAAGTTACAGAATGACTTCCTGTTCTTTATAAAATTTTGTTTTGAAAACGTTTATAGAAGGGAATTAAAAGGGCTACACTTCATCCTATGGCTAACACAGATAATCTATAAAGTAGAGAAAGGAGAAACGAAAAGGGTTATCATTAATTGCCCTCCAAGACACGGTAAAACAGAAGTAATTGTAATACTATATAGTGCGTGGGTATTCCTAAAGAGACCTGACGCAAAAATAATGCACCTTTCTTACTCTGGAGATTTAAC
>JAMJVX010000019.1 GCA_023558315.1 Flavobacteriaceae bacterium | reverse complement strand
GAGTTACCAACCGGAACGACCCAAGCGAGTATAAAATCGCTATCGGTATCTGCTAATGCTACTACTAACAAAAACGTAAATGATGCCGTTTCTGTTACTGGAGATAGTATTGTCGTGACTGCCCAAGATAATAGTACCCAAACTTATACGTTAGATATAAACGTTACGCCCCTTCATATCCACATCCCAGACACTAATTTTAGAAACGCGATTATTGCAAATAGCGCCGTAAACAATAGCGACGTCTCGGGAACAGCCATCAGACAAGAAGCACTGGAAAGAGTGACAAACCTATCCGCAAATAATAGACACATAAGGACTATAAGTGGGGTTGGAAATATGTCTTCATTGTCTTTTTTAAATGTATATATTAATTCCCTAACCGCTGTGGATGTCTCTACGAATACGTCTTTGATATATTTAAATGTAGGTTCTAATTCCCTAACTGCTATAGATGTATCTACAAATACAGATTTGACTTATTTGAATTTACTATATAATTCCCTAACCGCTGTGGATGTATCAACGAATACCTCTTTGACTTTTTTAGATGTATATAATAATTCTCTCACCGTTTTGGATGTCTCTACAAATACAGATTTGACTACTATAAGTGTAAATAATAATTCCATCTCCGCTTTGGATGTTTCTACAAATACGTCTTTGAAAGTTTTATATGTACATAATAATTCCCTCTCCGCTTTAGATGTATCTACAAATACGAATTTGACTGATTTATATGTATGGAATAATTCCCTTACCGCTTTGGATGTCTCTACAAATACGTCTTTGACTTATTTAAATGTAAGGACTAATTCCCTCACCACTTTGGATGTCTCAACGAATACCTCTTTGACTTATTTAAGGGTAAATAGTAATTCCCTCACCGCTTTGGATGTCTCTACAAATACGTCTTTAACCTATTTAAATGTAAAAACGAATCCCTCTTTAACCTGTATTCAAATTGCGAGTGGGCAGATGATTAATAACGTTCAAAAAGATGGCAGTCAAACCTTATCGGGTAGTTGTTTTTAGTGCTTCGTTTTTCGTGAAAAGTAAAATAAAAATAATTTTATCTATCTTTGCCAAAATTTAAATCACATGAAAACATTTATTCTCTCTCTATTTTTTTTACTCCTTTTTACTACGACTCTATTTAGTCAAAATGAAGATGAAAAAGACTATACCATTTATCAATATACAGTAGAGGACATATATGGGGACGACTTTGATTTTAACGAATTGTTTGGCAAAAAAGTAATGATTGTTAATACCGCTTCAAAATGCGGGTATACTCCACAATATGAAGAATTAGAAAAACTGTATCAACGATTTAAAGATAAAAATTTTATAATTGTAGGTTTTCCTTCCAATGATTTTGGGAAACAAGAACCCGGAACAAATGAAGAAATTGCGCAATTTTGCAAAAAAAATTACGGCGTTACATTCCCTATGATGTCTAAAATTACTGTTGTTGGAAAGAATAAACACTCTATCTATCGCTTTTTGACGGAAAAATCTAAAAACAATGTTTTAGATACTAAAGTTAGATGGAACTTTCAAAAATACCTCATTGACGAAAGAGGGTATTTGATTAAAGAATTTAGTAGTAATGTATCCCCCTTAGACAAAGAAATAGTAGAATGGATAAAAAAATAAATTCAAAAAAACCCTCAACTCTTTGTATTCATGAAGGGAATGTAGAAGATACAACCTTTGGCAGTACAGTTTCTCCCATATATATGGGCACCTCATACAAATACTCTCAATCGGAGAATCGCTATCCTCGCTATTTCAACACACCCAATCAAGAAGGGCTTTCAAAAAAAATAGCGTCCTTAGAAAAGGGCGAAAAAGCCCTTGTTTTTGGCTCGGGTATGGCGGCTATTAGCACAACGCTTTTATCTTTTTTAAAAAAAGGAGATCACGTGGTTTTCCAAAAAGACTTATATGGAGGCACTACAAACCTAATTAATAAAGTATTTAAAAACTTTGGTATAAAATATAGTTTAGTAACTAGTGATATTGAATCTATTAAAAAGGCTATTTGTTCAGATACTAAAATTATTTATGTTGAAAGTCCGAGTAATCCGCTTCTTAAAATAATTGACTTAGAAAAAATAGGAAAATTAGGGAAAGAAAAAAAAATTACAACTATTATAGACAACACATTTGCGAGTCCCATAAATCAACAACCTATTGAATTAGGGATTGACGTTGTCATACATAGTGGAACTAAATATTTGGGGGGGCATAGTGATATTTCAGCGGGAGCCGTTATCAGTACTACCCAAAATATAGATTGCATTCATGAAATGGCTAAAAACTTAGGCGGACATCTTAGTGATTATACTGTTTGGCTATTAGAACGCAGTGTTAAAACGTTATCCCTAAGAGTAGCAAAACAAAATGAAAACGCCCTAAAAATGGCGCAGTTTTTATCTAAAAATTCAAACATAAACAAAGTGTATTATCCCGGATTAGAGTCACATGAAGGGCATGAAATCGCAAAGAAGCAAATGAAAAATTTTGGTGGGATGCTCTCTTTTTCATTAAAAGACAATGTAAATGCTGATTTATTTTTAAAAGCGCTGAAATTAATCCCTGTTTCTTTAAGTTTAGCAGGTGTTGAAAGTTCTATTTTACAACCGCATCTAACTTCTCATGTTTTATTGACCGATTCTGAAAGGGCAGAGCAAGGGATTAGCTCTCAGCTTCTTAGATTTTCATTAGGTATTGAACACATTGATGATTTGACTAATGACATAGAAAATGCCTTAATCCAATTATAATAAATGAAAGTAGATATTTTAGCATTCGGTGCACATCCAGATGATGTTGAATTAGGGTGTGGGGGTACCCTTGCTAAAATGGTCTTTTTAAATAAAAAAGTGGGTATTATTGACTTAACTCAAGGGGAGTTAGGCACGAGAGGCTCCGCTGAAATTAGAAAAAAAGAATCTGAGGAGGCAGCAAAAATTCTAAAAGTAGCTTTTAGAGAAAACCTTAACTTTAAAGATGGATTTTTCAAAAATGATGAAGAACATCAGTTAAAAGTGTTGTCAAAAATTCGTCAATACCAACCCGATATTGTTCTTTGCAACGCCCCTCAAGACAGGCATATAGATCATCCCAAAGGTAGTAAACTCATACTTGATAGTTGTTTTTTAAGCGGATTAAAAAAAATTACATCCTACAATAATGAAATAGCACAAGAAGCATGGCGTCCAAATTATATTTTTCATTATATCCAATGGCAGGAACTAAAACCTGATTTTATAGTAAATTTAGAACAGGAATTCTTAGACACTAAAGTAAAGTCAGTTTTAGCTTATAAAAGTCAATTTTATGACGAAACTTCCTCAGAAAACAACACGCCAATAAGTTCAAAGAATTTTTTAGAAAGCGTTTCTTATAGAGCAAAAAATTTAGGTCGCTTAATAGGAAAAGATTCCGCTGAGGGATTTATTACGTCAAATTATTTAGCGATAAATAATTTTGACGGATTTATATAAAAAATATATCTTTGCCTTTTATTAATTAACAACAATACCATTATGAATTTTTTTCGCAGTTTTTTAGCCTCTTTGTTAGGTACTTTTGTCGCTTTGGGCATACTTTGTTTTTTCTCATTTATTAGTATTATAGGCATCGTTGCCGTTTTTTCAAACAAATCCACTGAAAAGGAAAAAATTAATATAAAACCAAATACGGTTTTTAAATTGAGATTGGATCGTCCTATTGTCGAAAAATCAAGTAGTTTAAATAGTTTTGAAGAAATATTAAAAATTGATTCTGAAGTTTTATCCCTAGACAAAATATTGACTACTATTGATTTTGCCAAAAATCAAGAAAATATTAATGGAATTAGTTTAGAAATATCTCCTTTTCTTAGTGTTGGTTGGACCCAAATAAGAAGTATTCGTTCTGCTTTAGAGAAATTTAAGGAAAGTGGAAAATTTGTCTATGCATATAGTGATATTTTATTACAAAAAGGATATTATTTATCATCTGTTGCTGATTCTATTTTTGTAAACCCAATGGGTAGTGTAGAATTAAAAGGTCTCGCTGCAAATGTTTTATATTATAAAAACTTTGAAGATAAATATGGTGTTAAAATGGATGTGATACGAAGTGGGGCATACAAAAGTGCTGTTGAACCTTATCTTGAAAGTAAAATGAGTGATAAAAACAGATTGCAGTTAAAAGAGTTACTGGGTTCACTATGGGAAACTGTGGAAAATGATATTGCGAAAAGTAGAAATATTAGCGTCACTAGTGTAAATCAAATTGCAGAAAATATATTAACCGTAGATTTAGAAAAAGCCCTCGATTTAGGAGTAATAGATGGTTTAGTGAGTGAAAAACAATATAAAAATAAATTAAACCCCTCCAAAAACACAAATTATAACAATATTACCTTAAGTAAATTATACGGTATTTCAAAAAGTTCTATCCAAACTTTTAATGATAAAATTGCGATTATATATGCTCAAGGCTCCATTTTATACAGCAACAATGAAAATGAATCTATAATAGGAAAAAAATTATTTATTAAAACTATTCGTAAAGCCGCAAAAAACAAAAAAGTCAAAGCTATTGTATTGAGAATCAATTCACCGGGAGGGGATGCACTTACTTCTGATATTTTATGGAATGAAATTGAAGATGCAAAAAAGAAGAAGCCTGTGATTGTTTCTATGGGAGATGTAGCGGCATCAGGAGGGTATTATATTGCTGCTGGGGCAGATAAAATATTTGCAGACCCAATGAGTGTTACAGGATCTATTGGTGTTTTTGCAGCTATTCCTAACGTTAGTGGATTCACTCAAAATATAGGCATAAATTCAGAGGAAGTAGTAACTCATTCAAATGCAAATGGGTATAACCCTTTCAAAAGTGATAACAGGAAATTTAAAGCTATTGCTAAAAAAGAAATAAATAAAATTTATGCTACTTTTAAAAAACGTGTTTCAATGGGACGTAATCTAGAAATGAATTATGTAGAAAAAAATGCACAAGGGAGAGTTTGGTCTGGAAAAGATGCGTTAAACAATAAACTAGTTGACACACTTGGAGATTTAAGCAATGCCATAGAATATGCAGCGAAAAAAGTAAATATTAAGGAGTACAACGTGATAAGTTATCCTAAATTAGAGCCTTCTGTGAAAAATATACTTGACCAATTGTCGCCCTTTGTATCTATTGAAGTTCCAAAGTTCTTACAAAAATTGAACTTTATTGAAAAACCTGAAAGTACTAAATTAAAAGTTTATACTTCAATGCCTTACGAGCTTGAAATAAATTAATAGCCCCTCTCAAAAATGAACAAAACCAATCAGGCAAATCATATATATCTATATATGAGCAGTATTTTTATTGCTTCATTGGTTACAGCAAACATAATCGCTCAAAAATTTTTCTATTGGCATCCTTTTCCTTTTATGGAAGGAACTAGTTTTTTTGAACTTTCCGTTGGAATTTTGCCCTTTCCAGTTACTTTTTTAATTACCGATTTAATCTCTGAGATATATGGTAAAAAAAAAGCTACTCAAACTGTTATTGCGGGTATTTTTGCTTCCTTTTTTTCAGTTTTAGTAATAGTTATTGCAAACAAACTTCCTGCTATAGATTATTCTCCTTTGACAAATAAAGAGTTTAAAAAAGCCTTTGCGGTGACCCCTATTGCTGTGCTATCTTCCATGTTAGCATACTTATCTGCACAGTTTATTGACATTCAGGTATACCATTTTTGGAAAAAACTAACGAAAGGAAAGCATTTATGGTTGCGTAATAATTTTTCTACTTTCACTTCCCAATTTACAGATACATTTATCATAATCTTTCTGCTATGTACATTTAACATCTTAGAATGGGAACACTTTTGGGGAATAGTTATCGCAGGTTTTGTTTTTAAATCAATGATTGCTGCCCTAGACACTCCATTATTATATCTTGCTGTGTGGTTTTTCAGAAAAAAATTCAATTTAAAACCAAATGAAGAAATTAAAGGATAAAGAGTCAAATTCTGGCAAAATTAGAATTAATAAGTTTTTAAGCGATATTGGCTATTGTTCAAGAAGAGAAGCGGATACTTTCATTAAACAACGAAGAGTAAAAACAGAAACCGCTATTTTAACATTAGGTGAAAAAATAGATTACAATCAATCTATATATGTAGATGGCAACTTAGTAACTCCATCAAAAAAGAAAAAAGTATATATTGCTTTTAACAAACCACTAAGAATTGTATGTACTACTTCAAAAGTAGAAAAGAAAAATATTGTAGATTATATTAACTTCCCAACTAGAATTTACCCTATTGGACGTTTAGATAAGCAAAGCGAAGGGCTTATTTTTTTGACAAATGATGGAAGTATCGTAAATACTATTTTAAGAACGAGCAACAATATAGAAAAAGAATATATCGTAGAAGTAAATAAACCTATAACTAAAGATTTTATACAAAAAATGTCTAATGGTATTCCTGTTTTAGATAAAATAACGAAGAAATGTTATGTGAAACAACTCCATAAGAAGAAATTTAAAATTATACTTACACAAGGGTTAAATCGACAAATTAGGAGAATGTGTGAGTATTTGAATTATGAAGTTATAAGTCTTAAACGGGTACGAATTATGAATATAAAATTAGATGTAGAGGTAGGTAAATGGAGAAATCTTAGACGTTCTGAAATAAATGAATTAAAAAATATATGTACAAAAAAGAAGCCCTAAATTTATTACAAGACTTAATCCGTATTCCCTCATTTTCAGGAAAAGAAGATAAAACAGGAGATAGAATAGAAAAATGGTTTGAAGAATACACTATACCTTATAAAAGAATAGACAATAATATTATTAGTTTTAATAAATATTATGATGACAAAAAACCTTTGTTATTACTAAATTCTCATCACGACACAGTAAAACCTAACGAAGCATATACATTAGACCCCTTTGAGCCCATTGTTAAAGACAAAAAATTATATGGGCTTGGCAGTAATGATGCAGGTGGCTGTTTAGTATCACTTATCGCTGTTTTTACCTATTTTTATAACCAAAAAGATTTAGCCTATAATATCGTTATAGTTGCCTCTGCCGAAGAAGAGGATTCTAGAGGAGGAAAGAACTTAAAAAGTGTCATTCCCCATCTTCCAAAAATAGATTTAGCAATAGTTGGAGAGCCAACATTGATGAATTTGGCAATTGCTGAAAAGGGCTTGGTAGTATTTGATGCAGAGATAGAAGGGACTCCAAGTCATGCGGCGCATCCTAACAATAACAATGCAATATTAAAAGTTCCAGAAGTGTTAAATTGGTTTGCTAATTTTTCCTTTGATAAAGTATCTGATATTTTAGGTGAAGTAAAAATAACTGTGACACAAATTAATGCAGGAAGTCAACACAATGTTATTCCTGCTAAAGTTCATTTAGTCATTGATGTAAGAGTAAATGATTGTTATTCCAATGCTGAAATAAATGAAATATTACAAAAAAACGCACCCTGTAAACTCACTCCTCGTACTCTTGATTTTAATTCCTCTTCTATCCCTAAAAACCATCCTCTTGTATTATCAGGCATTGATTTAGGAAGAAAAACATATGGTTCTCCTACCCTATCAGATCAAGCGTCAGTATCCTGTCCTTCCGTAAAACTTGGACCTGGAGATTCATTACGTTCTCATTCTGCAAACGAGTTTATTTATATCCAAGAAATAGAAGATGCAATAGATATTTATACTCAGATTCTTTCTTCATTTCTTTTAAATAATGGGAAATAATACCAACCGTTTATACTTTATAGATTGTCTAAGGGCTTTTGCCATATTAATGATGCTTCAAGGGCACTTTATAAGTGGTGTATTAGATACAAATAATATAAATACTCAAGCTCCCATATACCAAATTTGGTTGTACTTCAGAGGTTTTACTGCACCTCTTTTTTTTACGATTACCGGCTGGATTTTTACTTTTTTATTAATTAAAAAGAATGATAAAAAATGGCAAAATGCAAGAATACTAAAAGGAATAAAACGAGCTTCACTAATTATTTTCATAGGCTACTTATTACGCATCAATTTAAAATCATTTTATTATGGACATATAAATTCTTCTTTTATATATACAGATGTTTTACATATAATAGGATTAGGATTATTATGCCTCATTTTAATATTTGTATTATGTTTTAGAAATAACATTGCCTTTAGCATTACGCTTTTTTTGATTGGAGTTCTAGTTTTTTTTACACAACCCCTCTATTCTTCTATAAAATTCCAACAACTATCACCCTTTTTAGCCACTTATCTAACCAAAGCTAATGGAGGCGTGTTTTATCTCTTTCCTTGGCTTGGGTATATATGTTTTGGTGGATTTATTGCAATTATTTTAAAATATTGTAAATACTCTCAAAAAACACTAAACAAAATATCAATACTATTTTTCTTCATAGGAGTTTACTTAGTTTTTTATTCTTCAAATACTATATTGTTCGTTGAAAAATTGTTTTTGTATAAATCTACTCTTTTATCAAAAGTAGCGTATAATAATTTCTTGTTTATTCGACTTGGAGACGTGTTAATTCTATTTAGTATTTTCATAATCATTCAAACAAAATTAAAAAATAAATTTTGGAGAACAATCGGTGAAAACACTCTTCCTCTGTATGTTATTCATTATTTCATATTATACGGAAGTTTAACCGGTGTAGGAATTTATAAATATTATCATCATTCTTTTTCATGGGCTCAAACAATTATTGGCGCATTTTCTTTTATAATAGTCTGTGTATTAATTTTATACCTCTATAAAATAGGTAAACAAAAAACTAGAAATTTTTTTATGAGATTGATAAAAAATATTATAAATTTTAAAATTAAAGTTTAAAAAAAAGCCTATTCTCTTATAATAAAACAATAAAACATTTATTTTTGCTATTTTCTTACTAACTGCAAAGCATAATATTGACTAATGGTAAAAAATTTGGTTATAGTAGAGTCTCCCGCCAAAGCAAAAACTATAGAAAAGTTTTTAGGTGCCGATTATAATGTGGTTTCATGTTATGGGCATATTTCTGATTTGCCCAAAAAAGATTTAGGAATAAATATTGATACTTTTACTCCTAACTATATTATTCCAGAAGAAAAAAAACCCATTATAAAAAAAATAAAGAGTAAAATTAACAAAACAACTACTGTTTGGCTTGCTAGTGATGAGGACAGAGAAGGTGAAGCTATCGCATGGCATTTATATAGAGAACTTTCTTTAGATAAAAAAAACACAAAAAGAATTGTTTTTAATGAAATCACAAAAAATGCTATTTTAAATGCAATTTCCAAACCAAGAGACATTAATGAAAAGCTAGTGAATGCGCAACAAGCGCGCCGTGTCTTAGATAGAATTGTAGGCTATGAATTATCACCCATTTTATGGACTAAAGTAAAAGGGGGTGTTTCCGCTGGGAGGGTTCAATCTGTAGCTGTTAGAATTATTGCTGAAAGAGAAAAGGAAATAAAATATTTTAAACCTAATTCGTATTTTAATATTCAATCTCAATTTTTAACAAAAGATAACAAAAAAATAAAAGCTAAACTCAATGTAGATTTTGATTCTGAAAAAGAAACAATTGCTTTTCTTGAAAAGAATAAAAGTACACAGTATCAAATTGACAAAAAAGAAATTAGATTAGTCCCCAAAAAACCCTCTGCTCCATTTACAACATCCACACTTCAACAAGAAGCGTCGCTTAAATTACACTTTCCTGTTAGTAAAACGATGCAATTGGCACAAAGATTGTATGAAGCTGGTCTTATCACATATATGCGTACAGACAGCACGAATCTTTCTAATTATTTCCAGACAGATTGTATTAAGAAAATAAAAGAAAGTTATGGGGATAAATACGCTAATGCTAGATCTTATACTAAAAAAAGCAAAGGGGCTCAAGAAGCCCACGAAGCAATAAGACCCACAGACATAAATGTCCAAAACCCTCAACTAGAAAATGACCAAAAAAGGTTATATCAAATTATTTACAAAAGATCCATTGCTTCACAAATGAGTGATGCGATACTTGAAAAAACTAAACTTAAAATTACATCCGATAAATATCAGGAGTTTTTTGTGTCTGAAGGTGAAGTAGTTAAGTTTGATGGATTTCTCAAAGTATATTTAGAAGATAAAAACAATTCTATTCAAAACGAAATTTTACCAAAAGTAGAAGAAAAAGAGTCGTTGTCTTTAAATGAGATGATTGGCACACAGAAGTTTACCCTACCCCCTTCACGTTATACAGAAGCTTCTTTAGTTAAAAAAATGGAAAGTATGGGTATTGGCAGACCCTCTACTTATGCGCCTACTATTTCAACTATTCAAAACAGGTTTTATATAACTAAAGGAACTTTAGAAGGAGTTGAAAGGGAGTATTTACAGATTCATTTAAAAGATGAGCAAATTCAAAAAGAGAAACTTAAAGAAAAAACGGGTTCTAATAAAGGTAAATTAGTTCCTACTGATATTGGTTTTGTGGTTAACGATTTTTTAACTAAAAATTTTGAAACTATTTTAGATTATAATTTTACGGCGAGAGCTGAAGAAGAATTTGATGAAATAGCAAGAGGAGACAAAGACTGGATGGCTTCTTTAAAGGAGTTTTATGCTATTTTTAATCCCATTGTCAATGAAGTTAAGAAAAATGCAGAACGAGAGTCAGGTGAACGTGTGTTAGGAAATGATCCCAAAACAGGAAAAGTGATTAAGGTGAGATTAGGAAAATTTGGACCTTTAGCACAAATGGGAGAGCAAACAGATGATGAAAAACCTATATATGCTGGACTAGATAAAGACCAGTCACTTTTAACTATTACATTAGAACAAGCTTTAGAATTATTTAAATTTCCTAAAAATATTGGAGAATATAATAAAAAAGAAGTTCTTATTAATATAGGAAAATTTGGACCATATATAAAATATGATAATATATCCATTTCAATTCCCAGAACATTTTCACCTTACGACATAACAATAAATGATTCTATACCACTTATTGAAGATAAGTTAAAAAGTTTATCTCCTATTTTAGAATACAAAAACTTACCTGTATTTAAAGGCGTAGGTAGATTTGGACCTTATTTAAAATGGAATGAGAAATTTATAAACGTCAATAAAAAATATGATTTTGACAATTTAAGCGAGGAGGATATTGCAATACTGATTGAGGAAAAAATAAAAAAGGATAAAGAAAAATTAATTCAACACTGGGAAAAAGAAGATATTAGAATTGAAAAAGGGAGATGGGGAAGATTTGATATTATAAAAAAGAAAAAAAAGGTAACCCTTCCTAAAGAGACAGATATTAAAAGTATAACGCTTGAAAAAGCCAAGGCATTATTAGAAAAAAAATGAGTGTAGATTTTTTAAAGCCTATAAATGAAAATGTCTTGGAAGTATTAGAAACTTTTCCTAAGCAAGTAATTGGAAACAAAATAAACAAACATACTGAAAAGAATGGCATGCCAGAATTAATGGGGAATAGAGTGGCTATAATAGGATTGTTTGAAGAAGAACACATCGATGAATTTCGCAAAGAATTTTATCAATTATATGCAGGTAATTGGGATTTAAATATCCTAGATTTAGGAAATTTATTGTCTGGAGAGTCTAGTAAAGATACGAATATTGCTATTCAGGAAATTTCTTTTCAATTAAGACAAATTAATATCATTCCAATTTTTATCGGCGGAGAACAAAGTATTACATATCCATTGTTTTGTTCTTATGAAAAAAATGAACAACTAGTTAATATAACTTGTATTGATTATAAATTTGATTTATCAACTGATGAAAAATTAATTTCATCTGACTCGTATATTAAAAGTATAATTGATTACACACCTCAATTTTTGAATAATTTAACTAATATTGGTTATCAAAGTTATTTTGTCTCTAATGAGGAAAGAGATATGATGGATAAATTACATTTTGATTATTATAGATTGGGTGAAGTTTTAGACGATACTTCTAACACTGAGCCAATCTTTAGAGATACTGATTTGTTGAGTATTGATATTCAAAGCGTCTCTTTACCTAGTATAGATACGGTTGTATCTCCAAATGGTTTTGATGCAAGAACAATTTGTCGACTAGCAAGATATGCTGGAATAAGTGATAAAATTTCATCAGTTGGAATTTTTAATATTTATAATAATACTTACTTTTATAAGTTACTAGCGCAAATAATTTGGTACTTTATAGAAGGGGTAGAATATAGATATAATGAATATCCTATAATAATTAACGAATGTTTACGTTTTACATTAAATATAAATGATTCAGAAATCGTTTTTTATAATAGTAAATTAACAGATAGATGGTGGATGGAAATTAATAATGCTAAAAAAGAACCAGTGTTAGTCTCTTGTACACACAATGATTATCTAAGTTTTTGTGGGAATAAAATACCAGAAAGATTTTTAAAAAGATTAAATACTTAATGAGAAAATATTTATTATTATTTTTAATAACAGTACTAATTACTTCTTGTGGCGGAAACAATCAAGGGAATTTAACTGGATCGAGAGATCATTCTGATTGGTACAAAGCAAAGCCGATAGGGATGACACTAATTCCTGGAGGTAGTTTTATTATGGGTAAAACAGATGAGGATATTGCAAAATTACAAAATGCTACTCCGAAAACAGTTTCTTTACGTTCTTTTTATATGGATGAAACTGAGATAACAAATAACGAATATAGACAATTTGTTTATTGGGTTAGAGATTCTATCGCAAGGAACTTATTTGCTCGTAAAGTAGAAGAATTAAATATAGATATCTATGCAGAAGATTTAGATAGTGAACTTTCATATTATGCCTATAGAGATACATTAGGTGATAATGCTTTTCAAAAATATATGCTTGAAAATTATTATAGTGTAGACCCTAATTATCAACGTCCTCTAGATTGGACTGAAGATATAGAATGGAATCCTAGCTATTCAGAAGATTTGGATTATATAGAGGCTTTAGATTCATTATATTTACCTCCCACTGAATCTCCAGATGGGAGCATGAGTTTAGACATAACTAAATTAATTTACAGATATAAATGGCTTGATATTAAAGCGGCAGTTCTTTCTAAATCAACAGAAAGAAGTCCTTATATTAAAGAAGAACTTATTTCAGTGTATCCTGATACAACAGTTTGGATAAAAGACTTTCTTTACTCTTATAACGAGCCAATGCATAATGAATATTTTTGGCATCCCGCTTTTGATGAATATCCAGTAGTTGGTGTTACATGGGATCAAGCAACTGCATTTTGCAACTGGAGAACTTCTTATAAAAACAATTATTTGAAAGAATTAGGTAAAGATGGAATAAGTAAATTTAGATTGCCAACAGAAGCTGAATGGGAATATGCCGCTAGAGGCGGATTACCTTCGGGTATATATCCTTGGGGAGGACCCTATTTATTTAATGAAAAAGGGTGTTTTCTAGCAAACTTTAAACCTTTGAGAGGGGATTATGCTGTTGATAGAGCGCTATATACTGTGGAAGTAAAATCCTATATTCCAAATGATTATAATTTATTCAACATGGCTGGAAATGTAGCAGAATGGACAGGCTCATCCTATAACGAAGCTACATATGAATATGTTTCATCCATTAATCCAGATATAAATTATGCCTCTGAAAAACGAAAAGTAGTTAGAGGGGGATCATGGAAAGATGTTGCTTATTTCTTAAGAGTTAGTACTAGAGATTATGAATACAAAGATTCTGCAAGAAGTTACATTGGTTTTAGAACAGTACAAGATTATCTAGGAGCAAAAACAATTATAATTAGATAAAAAATAATTAAACTTATATATAAAACATTATATTTGCATCTTAAAAATAAAATAAAAATAATTTAATAATTAGAATATGAATTTACAAAGCAGACTTAACAGAAGAGTTTATAAACACATTTTTTTTGGACTAGGAGGTGCCATAGTTATTATAGGAGCCCTTTTTAAAATATTACACCTTGATTTAGGTCCTATATCAGGTGGGTTAATTCTTGGTATCGGATTAGCTGTAGAAGCAGTAATCTTTACAATTTCTGGTTTAGATACTAGTGAAATAAAAGAAGAGCATGAAGAATTTAAAGCAAAATTACTTTCTAAAAATACTGAAGGAGATTCTTTGTCAGAAAAATTAAATAATATCTTATCACAAGCAAAGGTAGACGTAACACTCATAAATAAATTAGCCGTGAGTATTGAAAACTTAGAGAATTCAACTAAATCTTTAAGTACTGTTACAAATACTATGTCTTCCACTGAACGTTACAACGAAGAACTTCAAAAAGCTGCTGAGCAGTTAAATTCTTTAAATAACTTTTACAAAGGACAAATTGAAAGAGCTACTTTACAATCTGAATTTAATGATAAATTAGCTGAAAATGCAGAGTCTCTAAAAGATCAAATGGATTCTTTATCTAGTAATTTATCTTCATTAAATGATGCGTACTCTGGAATGCTAAAGGCAATGAGCAAAAAATAATTAAATCACACTAATTATTAAAAAATTAATTAACTATGGCATCAGCAAATGAGACTCCACGTCAGAAACTAATCAGTTTAATGTACCTTGTATTTATCTCTATGCTAGCATTAACTGTTGGTAAAGAGGTATTAGAAGGATTTGGACAATTATATAAAAAGGCAACTATTTTAAATGAAAAAATAGTTGTGAAAAATGAGCAATTATATGAAAAAATAACTATAAATGCAGAAGAGAAAAAAGGGCATTGGGTTAAAAATGATTCTATAGCTAAAATTGTTAAAAATTCATCTCAAGATTTTTATAATTATTTAGATCAGATTAAAACTACAATTACAGAAAAACAAAAGGAAAGAGATCCAAACCTAGAAGATTATAATTCTATGGAAAAAGGAGATGAGTTAGATGTATTGTTTTTTGGACCTAATGGAATATATTCTGATTTCATTGAAAAAATGGATGGATATAAAGATTTAATCAAAAACATAAATCCAGATAAAAGCTATATGAGTAGTATAGATTCTAGATTTTTTAATGGAGATGAAAATCATGAAATTATTAATAGTGACGGCGTGAATGAAAAATGGATAAATTCTCAATATGAAGGATTTCCACTAATATCTTCTTTAGCTAAGTTTACTTTTATGCAAAACGATATTCGAAATACAGAAAATGAGATTTTAAATAATCTACTTGGACATGAATTTGAAGTAGAAAGCCAAGTAAATAAAGAAAATTATATTACTTTTTTAAGAACTTCGAAATCTGCATACTTTCAAGGTGAAAGATTTGATGGAAAAGTAATATTAGGTAGAAAAGGAGGTGCACAATTACCCAATAAGGTTTCATTAAAAGTAAATAATAAAAATTTAAATTCATCAGAATACAAATTAATACCGGGAGGAATTGAACTAAACATGAGAACAGGTAATAGTGGCGACTATAACATAAAAGGTGAATTACTATTTTTAAACAACGGAATTGAATCTAAAATTCCAGTAAATCAAACATTTTCAGTAATATCAAAACCTAATGCAGCACTAGTTTCAGCTGACAAAATGAATGTTGTATATAGAGGTGTTGATAATCCTCTTACTATTTCCATACCAGGTATTGCAAATAATAAAATAACTGCATCAGCTCCAGGATTAAGGAAAATTAAAGGTAGTAAGTATATTCTTAGACCTGGTAAAGGAAGAACTATAAGAATTAACACTTCAGGTATATTACCAGATGGAAGTAGAATATCTACTCCCGTTACATTTAGAATTAAAGATATACCAGGTCCTATCGGTACTGTTAGAGGACAATCTGGAAATATAACAATTCCAAAATCCAATTTAGCAATATCTACTATAGGAGCAGTTTTAGATGGTTTTGATTTTGATATTACTTTAAAAACTGTAAGTTTTAAATTTAAAGCCCCTGGTAGACCTACAATTGAAGTGAAAGGTAATAAATTAGATTCTAGAGCAAAGAATATTTTGCAAAGAGTTAAAGCAGGGAGTACAGTTCATATATTTGATATTAAAGTTACAAACCCACAAAATCCTAGTTATAAATTTAAAAAAGTTACTCCTATCATTTGTGATATAGTTAATTAAAAAAATGGCTTCAAAAATATTTTTAACACTTTCTTTACTTTTTATTACTTCAAAAGTAGTTTCGCAAGCAAATCTATTAAATGCAAAGAAACCTCAAGAAGTAGGTGTTTTAAATGAGCAACAATTAGCTGCAACTGTTACGAAACCATTAGAATATGGATTTGTAGATGATAGAGATGTACTTTGGTCTAAAACTATTTGGGAAGTTATTGATTTAAGGAAAAGAATTAATTTTCCACTTTACTTCCCTATAGATACGGTTAATTTAGGAGTTGATAGAAGATCATTATTTGATGTTTTAACCAGAAGTATTAGAAACGGAAGTATTACAGAAGTATATAGAAGTTCTTATTTTCTTGAAAAAATCACATACGATGATATATTAGAAGCGTTACAATCTAGAGATACTTTAGATGAAGGATTTAATCAATTAAACGCTGGGCTACCCATTGACCCTCAATATATTCAAGTTAGAAATATAACTCCAGGTGAAATTAAGCAATATAGAATAAAAGGCACTTGGTATTTTAATAAAAGATTAGGTGAATTAAAATATCGTATTCTTGGAATTGCACCTGTCGCACCCGATGTTTATACTTTAGATAGTTCAGAGGAAGAACAAGATTTAGTTGAATTATTTTGGGTTTGGTATCCTGATACACGAGAAGCCCTTAATGATGCTACTGTTTTTAATAGGCTTAATTCAGCGAGACCTATTACTTTTGATTTTCTATTAAATTCTAGGCGATTTGATGCCGTTATTTATAAGGAAGAAAATCCTTATGAAGATAGAGAAATACGAGAATACATTAAAAACGATGCTTTACTTCAACTACTAGAATCTGAAAAAATTAAAGATCAGATACGAGAGTTTGAAATGAATATGTGGAATCATTAAATAATACTTCTCTTAATACAGATGTTATTATTGTCGGAACAGGACTTGCTGGTCTGTCCATAGCCGAAACTCTTTTACAAAATAAAATATCTTTCATTTGCATTGACAATCAAAAACTAAATGCATCGTCAGTTTCATCTGGCATCTATAACCCTATTATATTTAAAAGGTATTCAATTGCATGGAATAGTGATAAAATCCTTTTAGATAGTCTTTTATTTTATCAAAAAATAGGTGAAAAATTAAACATGAATATAAATTTTTCTATGCCTATTATCAAATTTTTTAATACCTCACAAGAACAAAATCAATGGGCAATTGCATCAGAAAAAAATAGATTGTCAAATTTTATGCAATCCAAAATTTATAATGAAGCAAAAAGTTATCTAGTTGATAATAACGGATATGGGAAACTAAAAAATGTGGGAAAAATTGATACTAACAAATTAATAAGAGAATATACTAAATGGTTAGAAACTGAAAATATATTCTTAAAAACAGAATTTGATTATTCTAAACTCGTTTTAAATAATAAAAATATCAAATATGGAAATATAACGGCTAAGCACATTATTTTTTGCGAAGGTCATTTAGTGAAAAAGAATCCTTTTTTTAATTGGCTACCTTTAATTCCTTGCAAAGGAGAAATTTTACATATAGAAACTAACGATTTGCCAAATGATAGCATTTTAAAATCATCCATCTACTTGTCACCCATTAAAAATGGTTTATTTTGGGCTGGTTCTAACTTTAATTGGAAATTTAAAAATATTTCTCCAACATTATTAGGAAAAAAATATTTAGAATCTGAGATAAATAAAAAATTTAATATCTCATATAAAATAAAAAAACACAGTGCCCATATCAGACCCACAGTTATAGATAGAAAACCTCTTGTAGGCACACATCCAAAATATAAAAATGTTCATATAATCAATGGACTAGGAACAAGAGGGGTAACTCTAGCGCCTTGGGTTGCGAAAGAATTAGTTAACTACATCTATAATAAAAAATCAATTTTACCAGAAATAAATATAAATAGATTTAATTTTGAGGTTAAAACATGAATACTCTAGATAATAATTTGTTTCAAGAAATTATCACTACTAAAAAGAATTTAGTAGCGGTAAGTGGAGGGGTTGATAGTGTTGTATTATGTTATCTTTTAAAAAAAAACAAAATAAACTTTTCTATTGCGCATTGTAATTTTCAATTAAGAGGAACTGAAAGTGAACAGGATGAGATTTTTACAGAAAATTTAGCAAAAAATCTTAAAGTTAATATCCATAAAACAAAATTTAATACAAAAAAATACGCTACAGAGAATAAAAAGTCTATTCAAGAAGCTGCAAGAAACCTTCGTTATAATTGGCTAAATGAAATTAAAAAGCAATATAATTATGATTATATAATCACAGCACATCATCTTAATGATTCATTAGAAACATTTTTAATAAATATGACACGAGGCACAGGATTAAAGGGTCTATTAGGTATTCCTGCTCAAAATCAAAATATATTAAGACCATTGTTGGGATTTACAAAAGAAGACATATTACTCTATGCTAAAAAAAATAAAATTGAATGGAGAGAAGATACTTCTAATGCAACGGATAATTATTTGAGAAATAAAATTAGACATCAAGTAATTCCTAGTCTTACTAAAATAGAACCTCAATTATTTTCTAATTTCAAGAATACTATCAACTATCTTAAGCAAAGTAGTATTGCAATTGAAAACATAGTTAAAGAATTTACATTAAATCATTTTGAAAACACTTCTGAAAACAATATTTCTATTTCCATAAAAGCATTAAAAAGACTAGACCCATTACCCTTTTATTTATTTGAATTATTTAAAAAATATGGATTTACTCATATAAGAGATTTACTTTCTTTATTAGAAGCTACTACAGGTAAAATTTTATATAGCGCCACTCATAAGTTATTAAAAAATAGAAATACTTTACTTCTGAGTGCAATAGAGAAACAGGATAATAATGTTTATAAAATTAAAGAAGGAATTAAAACTATTGAAGAACCTTTTTCACTCTCTATAAGTAAAGAAATAAAAAATAACGTTTCTGATAGTAATTATATTTGTCTAGATCAAAATAAAATAAAATTTCCATTACAAATAAGAAAATGGAAAACTGGAGATGTTTTTTTTCCTACCGGGCTAAAAGGCTCAAAAAAGGTTAGTAAATATTTTAAAGATGAAAAACTATCTCTGATTGAAAAAGAAAATCAATGGCTTTTGTGTACTGAAGATAAAATTATTTGGATTGTTGGTAAAAGAATGGATAGGCGTTTTATTTGTGATGATAATACCACAGAAAAAATATATCTTTGTTTAGAAAAAAAATAAGTTAAATATGGGAATTAAAATCAACAAATCTTTTCCAATAAAATCATTAAATTGGATTAAACTATCATTATTTTTTATTCTATTACTGTTTCAAAATCCACTTTTTTCACAACAAGAAAACCCTATAAAATGGGAATACTCATTACTAAAAAAATCTGATAGTACTTATACTCTCAGTTTTAAAGCTGCCATTGAAAAAGGATGGCATTTATATTCTCAATATATACCACCAAATGCTACATTACCTACAGAATTTGTATATGAAGAAGAAGGAGTGTCCTTTGAACTTATAGGGAAAAACGAAGAAAGTCAAACCATTTTTGAATACGATGAAATTTTTGAAACAAAACTTTCATTTTTTGAAAATTATGCAGAATTCACACAACAAATTCTTTTAAAAAATGATAACCTCTCTGGCATAGAAGGTGAAATTCTTTATCAAGTTTGTGATGATGAGGTTTGTTTATTTAGAACTCAACCTTTTTCTTTTTCATTCAATAATAATTATAAAAATGCACAATTAGTCGTTGATAATATAAGTAAAAAGAAGATTGAAAAACTACAATTAGATTTAAAAAACACTTTTTACTTAGAGAATAAAGTTTCAAGTGATTCTAAAAATAACTATCTAAATCTTTTTTTACTCGGTTTCCTTGGTGGACTCATTGCGTTATTAACTCCTTGTGTTTTTCCAATGATTCCAATAACCCTCTCTTACTTCTTAAAACAATCTTCTAAACTAAAAAATACTGGAATTAAAAAAGCGTTATTATATGGGTTTTTTATTGTATTTATTTATTTTATAATTAGCCTTCCATTTCACTTTTTAGATAATATTACTCCAGGGTTTTTGAACTCAATTGCTACAAATATGTATGTCAATATTTTATTTTTTATAATTTTCATATTTTTTGCTTTTTCCTTTTTTGGATTTTATGAATTATCATTGCCAAATAGTTGGGCTAATAAATTAGATTCAAAATCCTTATTAAGCGGAGGGATAGGGGTATTTTTTATGGCTCTTACTTTAGTTATTGTATCTTTCTCTTGTACTGGTCCTATCCTCGGTACGTTATTAGCCAGTTCCTTAACCATAGGAAAAGGGGCTTTGCAATTGACATCTGGCATGTTAGGGTTTGGAGTAGCATTAGCTTTGCCATTTACTTTATTTGCATTTTTTCCAAGTAAAATAAATATCATTCCAAAATCTGGACCCTGGCTTGGTACGGTGAAAATCACATTGGGTTTTATTGAATTAGCCCTTGCATTAAAATTTCTATCAAATGCAGACTTGGTAGCTCATTGGGGGATTTTAAAAAGAGAGGTATTTCTAATACTATGGATTATTATTTTTATTTTTACGATAGTATATTTAATACGAAAGGGACTTCTGATAATCAACAAGAAGTATAAAAATACTAAACTAGTTTCTATTCATTTTATTATTAGTGCTCTTATAATTTGTTTTACTATTTATCTTTTACTTGGGTTATTAGTCCCAAGAAAGGTTAGTTTAAATTATTTAAGTGGTTTTCCGCCCCCCAAATTTTATAGTGTATTTAAATTAGAATCCAACTGCCCCTTAGGTCTTAATTGTTATAAAGACTTCGAACAGGGTAAAAAAGAAGCTATAAAGCAAAACAAACCTATACTACTTGATTTTACTGGTTGGGCATGTGTGAATTGTAGAAAGATGGAAGAAAATATATGGGCACAACCTAATATATTCAAATTAATAGATGATAATTTTATCTTAACGTCACTCTATGTAGATGACAGACGAAAACTAGATGATATCGATCAGTTTAATTTTAAATATTCCGAAAAATATATAAGACGAATTAAAAATATAGGAGATAAATGGGCCGCTTTTCAATGGTTGAATTTCAATAATTCATCACAACCCTTTTATATATTGATAAATCCTGATGGAACCTTACTCAATAGTCCTATTCAGTATACGGATGCCGCTACTTATGAAAATTGGCTAACGAAAGGTTTAGAGAACTTTAAAAACACTCAATAAATTAAATTATGAAAAAATTATTAAATTTTTTATATGATTATCAATCCTACATATATAAAGCTTTTTTATATATAATTTCTTGTCTGTTAATATTGTATTTATTCCCTAAAGGAGGTAAATTTAAGTATGAATTTCAAAAAGGGAAAGCTTGGCAAAACGAAACCTTATTTGCGCCTTTTGATTTTTCTATTTTAAAATCTGAGGAAGAAATAAACAAGGAAAAAGAAGAAGTTTTAAAGCAAACTCAAGAATATTTAGTTTTTGATGAAGTAACATTTTCAACTATCAGTAATAATTATGTAGATAATTTTGATAGTTTTTTTCCTTCATTTGATGAGAAGTTATTTGATTACGGTAAATTATTGATTGAAGAATTTTATAAATATGGAGTACTTCCTCTTTCATATAATCATATTGGAAACAATAATATTTTTTTAATTAGAGAAAAAAACTTTATAGAAGTTCCAATTGACTCGCTATATAAACCAAATGATATAAATTCTTTTTTAGATAAAAATATTACAAATACCCCTTTTGATAAATTTAAATTAAATTATTACAACCTATTTTTTGAAATAATCACCCCTAATGTTTCAATTGATGAAATAAAAACAGAAGAAGTGCGACAAGAAGCGCTAAATTCTATTTCCTATAAAAAGGGATTAATTCCAAAAGGAGAAAGAATTGTTGCTGAAAATGAAGTAGTTGAAGGGATTATATATCAAAAGTTATTGTCGTTGCAAAACGAGTATAAATCAGAATTATGGAATAATAAAAATCTTTTTTGGATAGTTTTAGGATATGGAATTTTAGTTGGTATTACTTTATTTATGTTTTTAGTTTTTATTCAAAAATACCGACCTGATGTATTTGAAGATAATAAACAAATAGCTTTTATATTGTTTAATATCATAGCAATGATAGCATTAACTACTGTAATTTTAAAAATTAATGCTACTTATGTTTATACTGTTCCCTTAGCAATTTTAATTATTGTCCTCAAAGTTTTCTTTGATGCAAGGTTAGCATTTTTTACCCATATAATTACTTTACTATTAATTGGATTTATAGTGCCTAATAGTTTTGAATATATTTTTTTACAAGTAATTGTTGGAATTGTTGGTATAACTACATTACCTAATTTATATAGTAGAACAAGTGTCTTTTTATCAGCAGGACAAATAACACTTACCTATATTTTAAGCTATTTATCTTTTGTCATGATACATGATGGTATAATTAGAAAAGAATCTCTTTCAACTATTGTTTTATTTGCTGTAAATGGTTTGGGTATTCTTTTTGTTCAACTATTAATATACTTTTATGAAAAAGTATTTAGACTTGTTTCTGATATTTCATTATTAGAATTAAGTGATCATACAAATTCAAAATTATTGAAAGAATTGGCGAACAAAGCTCCTGGAACGTTTAATCACTCTTTACAAGTTGCTAATTTAGCAGAAGCTGTTGCTAATGAAATTGGGGCAGATGCTTTATTAGTTAGAGTAGCCGCGTACTATCATGATATAGGAAAGATGAATAATGCACAATATTTCTCTGAAAATATATTAAGTAAAGTCTCTCCACATGACATTATTTCACCAGAAGAAAGTGCGAAGATTATAATCAACCACGTAATCAATGGTATAAAAATAGCCAAGAGAAATAATCTGCCTGAACAAATAATTGATTTTATACGTACACACCATGGTACAAGTAAAGTTTCCTATTTTTATCAAAAAGAAATAAGGAATAGAGGGAATGAAGAGAATATTGCTGTTGAAAAATTTACTTACCCAGGACCCAAACCATTTTCAAAAGAAACTGCTATTCTGATGATGGCAGATTCTATTGAAGCTGCAGTGAAGAGTTTAAAGGACCCAACTAATGAAGACATTCAAAAGTTTATACATAGAATAATAGACACTCAATTGAAAGATGGACAATTATCCAATGCTAACATTACCTTAGCAGAGATAGAAATAGCAAAAAAAGTACTAATTAAAAAAATAACTACTTTATATAATATTAGAGTAGCTTATCCTGAATAGGCAACTAAACAACCTCCCTAATTTTAGTTAATTGTGTTAAAAGAGCTTCTAAGTTATCTAATGGAAGCATATTAGCCCCATCACTTTTCGCTTCACTTGGATTAAAATGAGTCTCTAAGAAAATACCATCAACACCAGCAGCAATTCCTGCCTTTGCTATTGTTGCAATCATTTCTGGTTTTCCTCCTGTAACTCCACTTGTTTGATTAGGCATCTGTAAACTATGAGTTACATCTAATACTGTTGGAGCAAATTGTTTTAGTATAGGAATTGCTCTAAAATCAACTATCATATCCTGATACCCAAACATGCTTCCTCTTTCTGTTAACCAAACGTCTTTGTTACCTGATTGCGTTACTTTATCTACAGCAAACTTCATGCTTTCTGGACTCATAAATTGTCCTTTCTTAACGTTTATTACTTTTTGAGTTTTTGCTGCTGCTACTAATAAATCCGTTTGTCTAGCTAAAAATGCTGGAATTTGTAATACATCCACATATTGAGCCGCTTTCTCCGCATCATCTATTTCATGAATATCTGTAATAACAGGAATATTAAACTCCGCACCTACCTTGGCAAGTATTTTTAATGCTTTTTCATCGCCAATCCCAGTAAAACTATCTACCCTACTCCTATTCGCTTTTTTAAAACTGCCTTTAAATACATAGGGGATTTTTAACTTTTCTGTTATTGGTACTATTTTCTCTGCTATCTCCAATGCCATTTTCTCGCCTTCAATAGCACATGGGCCCGCTATTAAGAAAAAATTTTTACTCGTTGGAAATTTAATTTTAGGTAATTTTGAAAAATCCATTTTTATTTTTTTTGTAATACTTCAAATATTTTACTGTCCTCACATCTCAATATTTTATAGGATGGATACTTGCTAATAAGATGGTAATTGTGAGTTGCCATAAGAATACTCAACCCTTTTTTATTTAACGAACTAAATAATTTCATGATTTCATCACTTGTGTCTGGATCTAAATTTCCAGTAGGTTCATCTGCTAAGATAATTGACGGATTGTTTAACAATGCTCTTCCAATAGCTATTCTTTGTTGCTCTCCACCAGATAATTCATATGGATATTTATAATTTACCCCTTGCATTCCTACTTTCTTAAGTATTTCATCAATTCTATTATTTATTAATTGTTTATCCTTCCATCCCGTAGCGCGTAATACAAATTTGAAATTATCTGAAATATTTCTATCAAATAAAAGTTTAAAATCTTGAAAAACAAAACCTATTTTCCTACGTAAAAATGGGATTTCTTTTTGTTTTATCAAATGTAATTGATGCGCTAATACCCTGCCTTTTCCTTTTAATAAGGGTAAATCTCCATATAATGTTCTTATCAAACTTGTCTTTCCAGACCCTGTTTTCCCTATTAAAAATATAAAATTTCCGCTTTCTATGTTTAGTGTTATATTTTTAAAAATTGGGATTCCACCTTGATAAATAGATGCTTTATCTAATGAAATAATTGTTTTTTGGGTCTTCATTTTTACGATTGTAAAATTACAAACTAATTTTAATATAATTATAATACCTATTTTTATTATTTTTGTATTTATAAACTTTCATTAAACTGTTATTTTGATACGACAAATATTATTACCCACTACCCTACTCATTTCTTCATTTTTATTTTCTCAAAAAACTATTGAAATTCGTCAATCAGGGACATTTACTAAAAATGAAAAAAAATACCCTAATGCAAATATTTTAAGCAAAAAAGATAGTAAAAGAGTGCATTTGTATCACGAAGGTGTACTTATTATATCTGATACTTCTATTTTTTATCCTAAACGTAATTTTTTTTTAGCAAAAGGAGATGTATACCTAAATCAAGGAGATTCAATAACTATATCTAGCGAATATTTAGAATATGATGGGATTAGTAAAAAATCCATCGCATGGGGCAATGCAATTATTACAAGACCTGATATGACTTTGACTACAGATACCATTGAATTAGACAGGGAAATTAATGAGTTTTTTTATAACACTAAAGGAACAGTTGTAGATAGTACCACCGTATTAATTAGCGATAAAGGTCGTTATTTTATAGATGAAAAAAAATATCGCTTCAAAACAAATGTAATTATGGAGCATCCCGATTATACGATGACTTCCGATAGTTTAGATTACTTTACTGAAAGAGATGAAACGTTTATATACGGTGATACAAAAATTAAAGGGGATGATTACGATATTATTGCAAAAAGAGGATATTACCATACAGAAATTAAACAGGGCTATTTTACAGATGATGCTACGATATTCTACGATAATAAAATAATTAAGGGAGATAGTTTATTTTTTGATAGCGAATCAGAATATGCAGCCGCTACTACAAATGCCTCTATTTTGGATACTATAAATGATTCGTTTATTAGAGGGGATTTTGCAGAAATATTTAAAGCAAAAGACTCTGCAATTATTACTAAAAATGCCTATGTAGCGAATGTTATAGAAAAAGATTCACTCTTTATAAAAGCAGATACATTAATCGCTACAGGTCCAGAAGATCATAGAATAGTTAGGGGGTATTATAATGTGAAAGTATTTAAAAGCGATATACAAGGGAAAGCAGACTCCGTTTATATTAATGAAGAAACAGGATTAACAAAACTTTTAAGAATAGGTTTTACAGAAAGAGAAAAACAGATTTTTACAAACGAAGATATAAACCAACGGAATCCAATTCTTTGGGTAGGTAAAAATCAAATGACAGGTGATGTTATTCATCTAATTTCAAATAAAGAAACAAAAACACTAGACACTTTATACATCCCAACAAATAGTTTTATCATAGAAAAAGATACGTTGAGCGATGATGGCTATAATCAAATTAAGGGAGAAATACTGATTGGAACTTTAAGTGCAAATAAACTTACTAAACTAGAAATTGAAAAAAACAATAAAGTTGTTTTTTATCTATATGATGATAAAGATGAATTAATTGGGATTGATAAAACACTTGCAAGTAAAATGGAAGTCTATTTAGAAAAAAATAAAATCAAAGAAGTTCTTTTTTTAGTTTCACCAAACGGAGATATATTTCCAGAAAATGACCTTGATGATAATGAAAAAAGACTAAAAGGATTTATATGGAGAGAAAAAGAGAGACCCCTTAGTAAAGAAGACCTTTTCAGAGAAATAGTAATAGATACCATTAAAACTACTAAAGATACGCTGTCAATAAAGAAGTATTTACAATAAAACAATGAAAAAGTGTTTATTGTTGATTTTTATCTCTTTTGCTTTTGGAAATATTTTTTCTCAAGAAAAAAAATCAAATACAAACGAATTAAGTGTGCTTTTTATAGGAGATATAATGGGACACGATGCGCAAATTGAATCCGCCTTCGATTCAATAACAAACACATACAATTTCAATAATTCTTTTCAATATGTAAATGAAATTATCAATCAGCACGACTATGCTATTGCAAATTTGGAAGTGACTTTGGCAGGACCTCCATATAAAGGGTATCCAAATTTTAGCTCCCCAGATGCCTTGGCTGAAGCTGCTAAAAATAATGGTATTAATGTACTTGTGACAGCAAACAATCACAGTTATGACAGAGGAGATAATGGAGTGATTAGAACAATAAACATATTAGATTCTCTTGAATTATATCATACAGGAACCTTTAAAAGTATAGAAGAAAAAAAATCAAAAAGTCCCTTAATTCTTACAAAAGGAAACATCAAGGTCGCGTTACTTAATTATACGTTTGGAACTAACAAAACACCTGCTAATCCTTCTACCGTGGTCAATATTTTAAATAAGGAATCTATAAGAAAAGATTTACTGAAAATACAATCAGAAAATGTAGATAAAATAATTGCCTTTGTTCATTGGGGAGTTGAGAATAAAAGAAATCCTGTCTCTTCCCAGCTTAATTATGCTAAATATTTATTTGATAGCGGTGTAGATATTATTATAGGAGCGCACCCACATGTCTTAGAAAAAATGGTTTGGGCAAAAGCAAATAATTCTACAGATAAAGAAAAATTAGTCGTGTATTCTTTAGGGAATTTTGTCTCAAATCAGCGTTGGAGATATTCGGATGGGGGTGCCATGTTTCGATTAGTCTTAAAAAAAGAAAACAATAACACCCTTATCAAAGAAGCTAATTACCATCTGACGTGGGTATATCTACCTAAAGTAAATGGGAAAAGTCAGTATTACGTCCTCCCTGCTGCTAAATATGAAAACAACACTTCTTTCTTTGATACGGAAAAAAGTTATACCCAAATGGAAGTGTTTCTTAAAGATTCTAGAAAGTTTTTTCAAAAAGAAAATAAAAGTATTACTGAGTTTTACTATGATAAATTAAAATACATACTTCTTAGTTTTTAATTTTTCTAAATTAAAAAATCGTAAACCTCTACTATTATCCACTAAACAAACCAATTATTCGCAATACTATTATTTTATTCTTATTATGAATAATCTACCTACTGACTTCTTTCCTTTTTAGTGATAACTATCTTAAAAGAGTATTTTTTACCACTTAATATTTCTATATTTTTGTACGCCTAAAAAATAGACTTCGTGCTAAAAACAGAAGCCCTTGTCATTCGCTCATTTAAGTATAGCGACTACGATTTGATTGTCAAATGTTATACGCTAGAATTTGGCTTGCAATCCTACATCATAAAAGGGTTTTACTCTAAAAGAAAAAAAGAGCAACACACGCTTTTTCAACCTCTAAACCAATTAGAAATAGTCAGTGCTTCAAAGTTAAAAGAACTCAATTATATTAAAGAAGTTAGATTTGTTCACGTGTATCAAAGTTTTATTGGAAATATAAAAAAAAATTCCCTATGCTTTTTTATCGCAGAGATATTACAAAATTGCCTACAAAAAGATGCGCCAAACCCCTCCTTATTTTCATTCCTAAAACAAAGTTTATTATGGGTTGACACTCATGACGAAATAACTAATTTTATATATATTTTTCTTCTTAAACTCTCCTCCTATCTAGGGTTTGCTCCAAATACTGACAATAGCCATTTCACCTATTTCAGTTTAGAAAACGGTACTTTTTGTCAAATAACACCTACCAAAAATTATCTATCAAAAGAACTTTTATCTCTTTTTAAAGAGCTACTTAATAAAGAATATTCAGAAAATATTCATTTGTCCTTCGCTACAAAAAACAATAAAAGAGCCTTATTAAAATCCTTAATAGTATATTTGGAACTTCATCTTAATTTTTCTTTTAATATTAAATCCTTAGACATTTTGTATGAAGTCTTTGACACTTAAAATTCTTTTATGTTTTTTGTTTTATATCAATATGCTTCATTTTAGTTATGGACAAAAAATAGAAGTCGTAGATTCGCTTACTCAAGAATCGTTAAATGAAGTTGTTATTTATAATACCACAAAAACTACCTATGCACAAATAAATAGGGATGGCTTTTTTTACCTCAATAATTTTAAAAATTCTGATACTATTATTTTTTCATTGCTAGGATATACTGACAAGACCTTTTTAAAAGAGCAGATTAAAGACAAATCCTCGATACTATTAACACAAAAAAAAGATGCACTTGATGAAGTGATTCTTTCCGTATCTCGCTCAAAATCAACGATTCGTTCCATCGCAGAAAAAGTAAGTGTAGTAAATGTAGAATCTATCCAAAATTTTTCTCCTAAAACAGGTGCCGATTTATTGGAAATAGCCCCTGGTGTACGGTTACAAAAGTCACAGGGAGGAGGCGGAAGTCCTGTTTTAAGAGGTTTTGAGGCAAATAGAATATTGTTAGTCGTGGATGGGGTTCGGATGAATAATGCTATCTATAGGTCTGGGCATTTGCAAAACGCCATAACTATTGACCCTCAAAGCATAGAAAAAACAGAAGTTATTTTTGGCTCATCCTCTGTAGCCTATGGTTCAGATGCTTTAGGAGGAGTTATTCATTACTACACCAAAAAACCAACCCTAAGTAAAAAGACAAAAGTAAATTATCTCCTTTCCTCTCAATTTAACAGTGGAAATAATGCTTTTATAGAACATATAGAATCAACAATTAATTCAAAAAAAATAGGGAGTTATACGAGTTTGAGTTATTCTAATTTTGGAGATATTGTTACGGGACAAAACAAAAATCATGGTTATAAGGATTGGGGAAACTTCCTTGAGTATTCAAAAAATACCCCTGAGAAATATTATGAAACTACAAGTATAAATCCTACTCCAGCTGTTCAAAAAAACACGGGGTACACCCAATGGGATTTTTTACAAAAATTTCTTTTTCCTATCAACAAAACAGGGCGATTAACGGTAAATTTTCAAACATCTACTTCTTCTAACATCCCAAGATTTGATAGATTAAACGAGCGAATAAATGGAAACTTGCGTTTTGCAGAATGGTACTACGGTCCTCAAAAAAGAATCTTTTTGTCTCCAAAAGTTGAGTTTCCTTTTGAAACAAAATGGTTAAAAAAAATGACCTTAATTGGTGCATATCAAAATATTGAGGAATCTCGTATTTCTAGAAAATTTGGAAGCCTAACCAAAGAGTTTCTATTAGAAAATGTAGAAGTATTTAGTTTGAACGGAGATTTTGAAACTTATTTTCAAAACAAAGTATTTTTCTATGGGTTTGAAGTAACGCATAATAATGTAGTTTCCAACGCATATGCTTCTGACATTGTAACTGAAAACAATACCGTCGTTTCTCTTTCTGGAAATACTTCACTTCCTACAAGATACCCTAGTGGTGGAAGTAATTATAGTTCTTTAGCCTTTTATAGCAACTTGAACTGGAATATTATTCCCACTATGTTCTTAACTACTGGATTGAGATATACTGCTATTCAAACAAAAGCAAGTTGGGTAGAAAAAGCTTTAATTAATGCAAATTTATCTTCAGTTAACACCTCAAATCAAGCTGTAAATGGAACTTTAGGGATAGCATATAATCCTTCTAAGAAAATAAAAATAAATTATTTATTTGCTACTGGTTTTAGAAATCCCAATATTGATGATTTAGGGAAAATTAGAGAAAATAACGGGCTACTCATAGTGCCCAATCCAACTCTAAAACCAGAATACACATTTAATCAAGATATTGGCATTTCTTATTTTTATCCTAAAAAATATACTCTTTCAATTAGAGGGTTTTTAACAACAATTCACGACTATATTAGACGTGCCCCTTATCAAATTTTGAACGATACAACAACAGAGGACACAAACACTATTTTATTTAGTGGGGAAGAATTATTAACCCAAGCAAATATTAATAGTAATAAAGGAGAAATATGGGGTGGTTCATTGAATGGAACTTTAAATATAAATCCTTATTTATCTCTAACAGGAGAATACACTTTTACTGAAGCCATGAAAGATGTAACTTATGGTCCTTTGCCTTCTATTTTACCCTATTTTGGAAGTATCTCATTAACCTATAAAAAGGAAAAATTATGGTCAAATATTTCTTATATATTCAACTCTAATAAAAATGCAATTGATTATAGTTGGACTGGTGAAGATAGATTACAAGAAACCCCTATTATTAATACTAATGGCACTGATGACACACTTAAATATTCAGGAACGCCCGCATGGGGGATTTTAAATTTTAATTTTAATTACACTTTCAAAAAAAGTATTTTACTTACTTGTAATATTGAGAATATATTTGACATTCATTATAAGCCCTTTGCCTCTGGAATTTTTGGTACTGGTAGAAGTATAAACATTGGAATTAATTTTAAGAAATGACAAAAGAAGAATTAAGAGAAATTTACAAAGGAAAAAGAGTCTCTATGAGTGCTTCTTTAAAAGACACTTTAAATAAAGAAATAATCACTCAACTATTTACTTTGGATATTTGGAATAAAGAATATTATCATATTTTCTTGCCAATAAATAAATTCAATGAAATAAATACTTATTCTATAACAAATAAATTATTTGAAATCAGAAAAAATGTTGTGGCTAGTCGTACTCATTTTAAAACACTTTCCCTTGAGCATTACTTGTTAACAAAAAACACAAAAATTGAAATAAACAAATGGGGTATTCCAGAACCTTTGGAAAGTACTCCATTAGAAAACTTACAATTATTAGATTTAGTATTTGTACCGCTTTTAATCTTTGACAATAAAGGATTTAGAGTGGGTTATGGAAAAGGATTTTACGATAAGTTTTTAGCACAATGTAGGCCTGATTGCCTTAAAATAGGACTTTCTTTTTTTGAATCTATAAATGAAATAATAGATAGGAAAAATACTGATATTCCCCTTGATTTATGTGTAACGCCTAAAAAAGTATATGATTTTAGAATATAAAAACTCTTAATATTTAAATTTTTTGTTTCCAAAAAATAACCATATTAAAGCCCCAGTACTTACCGCAGCATCTGCCACATTAAAAACGTAATAAAAAAAATTAAATTCTGTACCTCCAAATAGTGGAAGCCATTTTGGCCAAAACCAATGCGCTAATGGAATCTGAATCATATCAACAACATGTCCATGAAACAATGGAGCATATCCTCCTCCATGGGGTAAAAACTCCGCTACTCTCCCATAACTGTCTGAAAACAGCACACCATAGAAGACAGAATCTAAAAGGTTTCCAATTGCACCTCCTAAAATAAATGACATTGAATAGGTAAATATTTTAGTTTGTTTTTTTTGTAACGAAATAGCAATCCAGTATACTATCCCTAAAATTATACATGTTCTAAATGCAGTAAGGAATAGTTTTGCTATATTTTCAGATAAAAAAGGAAATAAGTCTGTAAAACTTATACCCATAGCCATTCCTTTGTTTTCAACAAATAATATTTTTAAAAGTGTCCAATCAAGAATGGGGTCTAATGTGTACCTGCTTAAAGGGTAATTTAACTTAATGTAAATCTTACTCCATTGATCTATGATTATCACTGAAAATACAATAACAAAAGTGATGATATATTGCTTTTTATTTTTCATAAAATTTTAGTGGGACAAAGATAATATTTATTTATAGCTAAAGATATATTGATTATTCTAATTTTTGTAACCTTTGTATATATTTTCCTATAACATCAAATTCTAAGTTAACGATTTGATTTAATTTCAGTTGATTAAAATTAGTGTGTTGATATGTGTATGGAATTATCGCTACAGAAAATGTATTTTCTTCAATTTGAAAGGCTGTCAAACTCACTCCATTTACTGTAATTGAACCTTTTTCTATAATTATATTATTGCTATTTTTATCATATTTGAATGTAAATATCCAACTGCCATTATTTTCTGAAATCTCTATACATGTCCCAATTTCATCAATATGCCCTTGTACTAAGTGCCCATCTAGGCGTTGACTTAATAACATAGCGCGTTCAAGATTAACTTTATCGCCTACCTGTAAGTATTTTAAATTTGTTTTATTCAATGTTTCTTTAATCGCAGTAACTGTATAGTAGTTATTATTTATATCAATTACGGTGAGACAAACCCCATTATGAGATACACTTTGGTCAATTTTTAAATCTGATGTGATTTTACTTTCTAGTGTAATATGCAGATTATCCTTCTCCTTCTCAATCTTATTTACCGTACCTACGGTTTCAATTATTCCTGTAAACATTTCAATTTTTAATGATACATTTGCAAACCTAAAATTATTTTTACATATATGAAAATAAAAACGGAACTTAAATCAACAAAAATACGGGTGGGGATTTCTATGGGAGACCCAAATGGAATAGGAATTGAAACTCTTCTTAAAGCTTTTGAAGACAAAAGATTATTTGATTTTTTTACTCCAATTTTTTTTGGTTCAACAGATATTATAGAATTTCAAAAAAAAACATTTAATCTTGAAACAGAATTTGTGAAATATAGTAAAGGAAGATTAGTTGAAAATAAAGTAAATATTAAAAATATATTTTCTAATCAATCCTTTAAAATTGAGTTTGGTAAAAAAACTACGCAAGCTGGAGAATACGCTATAAAATCATTAGTAGAAGCTACAAATGCTTTAAAAAGTGGAGAGATACATACTTTAGTAACGCTACCTATAAACAAAGAAAATACATTATCAGAATCATTTCCATATACTGGACACACTGAATTTTTAGAAAAAGAACTTCAAGGAGATTCACTAATGTTTATGGTATCTGATACTATAAAAATTGGATTGATGACAGCGCATATTCCTATAGAAAAGGTGAGTAAGAATATTACAGATTCTTTATTAGAGAATAAAATTGTACAAATAAACGATTCCCTTATACGAGATTTTAATATTATAAAGCCCAAAATTGCAGTATTGGGCCTCAACCCTCATAGTGGAGACAATGGCAGTATTGGAAATGAGGAAATTAAAATTATTAGTCCATGTATAAGAAAAATCTTTAAAGAAAAAGGTATTGTTGTTATGGGGCCTTTTTCAGCAGATGGATTTTTTGGCTCAGAACATTTTAATAAATTTGATGCTGTGTTGGCTATGTATCACGATCAAGGATTAGTACCTTTTAAAACAATTGTCTTTGGTAAAGGTGTAAATTTTACTGCAGGATTAAATAAAATTAGAACTTCTCCAGACCATGGAACTGCCTTTGATATAGCAGGTAAAAATATTGCCGATAAATCTTCACTCATTGAAGCTCTTTTTACCTCTAGAGATATTTTTATTAATAGGAAAAGATTAGAAAATATTGAAAAAGAAAAATTATATAAGTAATTATTCTTTTTTTCTATAGGTGGTTTTTATTTTCCACAAATCAATCCATAGTCTAAAAAAATAAAATATAGAAACTTTTGATTCTCCTATATTTACCCATTTTTTTAGAGGTATTTCTCGAATTTTAGTTTGAAAATTCTCTCGTCCATGTAGCAATATAAATCTATAAAAAATCTCTACATCAAAAAGCCATTTAGAGATAAAAGGCTTTACAAATAATTCTAATATGTTCTTTTTACTAAATATCTTACATCCGCACTGGGTGTCATATACGGGTGCTTTTAAAATAAAAGATATAACTGTAGCAATAATTCGTCCAATTAAAAATCGATAAAATTTTCTTTTTATAGTTGTGTCTATTTTTAGAATACGAGAGCCAAAACAAAAAAGAATATTATCCTTAACTTTTTTAGAAATGCGGTAACACTCTTCTAATGGAGTTGCCAAATCTGCATCTAAATAGGCTATCTTATCAAATTCATAATTTTCAGTTGCATATAAAAATCCTTGCCTTACTGCTTCTGCTTTCCCAACATTTTTTGTTAAATCTAAAACATCAACATTGTCATTGTTATTTTTCTGAATATTATGCAATAGTGAGAGAGTCGTATCTGTTGAGCCATCATTTACAAATAAAATAGATACCCTTTTTTTTGATTCTAAAAAAGTTTTAATTTCATTGACATCTATCCTATCGGTTTCGTTAAAACATGGAATAACAATAAGTAGATTAATATTATTTAGCATTAAACTAGGTTATCTTAGTTGAGCGTTTAATTCTTTTTCAAATATAGTTTTAAGTTTCTCCATTACCTTATCTACATATTTATCTGTAAGTGTTTTCTTTTCATCTAAAAAATAAAAACTAACTCCATAAGATTTTTTTCCTGACTCAAGATTTTTCCCTTCATATACATCAAATAAATTTATATTTTTTAATATATTTTTTTCAACTTTAAATGCAAGTTTTTTTATTTGATTATATGTTATTGAATTATCTACTAACAAAGAAAAGTCTCTGCGAGAACCTGGATATTTTGGCAACTCTTTGAAAATTAATTTTTTCTCATTGTAGCCTTCTAAAATATTTTCCCAATAAAATTCAGCGTAATAAACCTCCTGTTCAATGTTAAACTTTTCTGTTATATTTGAACTTAATTTTCCATATTTTACTAATTCATTTTCATTGACAGAAAGTTTTATTCCTTTTTCTATTCCACTTTCTTCTATTATATCTTCCTTGAAATCTTTTAAATTAAAATTATTTAGAATACTATAAACTATTCCTTTAAGGTAAAAAAAGTCAGCATTTTTTTGGACAGTGTTCCAATTTTCTTCAAACTGGTTGCCTACAATTAGTATAGATAAATTTTTAGACTCAGAATAACTACCTGTATTTAATTTATTATAGGTTTTCCCTATTTCAAATATTTTGATATTCTTTTGTTGACGATTGAGATTATATGAAACAACTTCTAGATTTTGAAACAATAAATTTGATCTCATCTGTGATAATTCTCTACCTAATGGATTTACTATAGAAACACCTTTTATATCTTTTAACTCTTGTATACTATCATGATATTCAGGCGTTGTTATTGAATTATTCATTACTTCATAAAAACCATTATTTACTAAATAATCAGATATTCGATTAGTGAATTTTTCTGAAATATCAGCATTATAAATAAACTCAGAAAGAATAAAATTTGAAGCATTTTTGATATTATTATATCCATATATTCTCAATATTTCCTCTACAACATCAGCGGGTCTTGTAACATCAACCCTGTATTTTGGAACAATAACAGATATTGTTTTGTCTGACTGTTTCTCTATTTTAAAATCTAATGAGTTTAAAATTTTTGAAATAATTAATTGAGGTATTTCTTGTCCTATAATTTTATTTATGTAATCAAAATTTAGGGTAATTGTTTTAGGAGTATTTTTTGATAATATATCAAATTTTGAAATTTCTCCTGTTATTTTACCTCCAGCCACTTCAGTAATTATCAATGCTGCTCGTTTCAATGCAAACTCAGTTATTTCAGGGTCTATCCCTCTTTCATATCTAAAAGAGGCGTCAGTATTCATTGCATGTCTTTTAGCTGTTTTTCTAATGGACGAAGGATTAAAATAGGCACTTTCTAAAAATATTGCTTTAGTTGTATTACTAACTCCTGAATCTAACCCTCCATATACACCCGCTAAACATAATGGTTTTTTGTCATCACAAATTACTAAATCTTCTTTGCTTAAGGTTATTTCATTTCCATCTAATGTAGTAAATTTAGTCCCTTCTGGTAAAGTCCTAACTTTAATGTGCTGTTTTATTTTATCTAAATCAAAAGCGTGAAGAGGGTGTCCCAATTCATGAAGTACATAATTTGTTGCATCAACGATATTATTTATAGAATTAACCCCTATTGCTTGCAATCTATTTTTTAGCCATATAGGTGATTCTCCCACCTTAACTCCTTCTATATTTAAACCTAAATACTTTGGACATTTTTCTGTAACTAATACTTCTACTTTTGTAGAAATAGATTCTTTAACTACCTTTAGGTCATCAACTTTTGGTAGTCTTATTTTATTTTGTTTTTCATCCTCTAAATTTAACTTTGCCACTAAGTCTCTTGCTACACCCCAATGACTCATCGCATCCGCTCTATTTGGTGTCAATCCTATTTCAAAGGTAACGTCTTTTTCTACA
>JAMJVX010000018.1 GCA_023558315.1 Flavobacteriaceae bacterium | reverse complement strand
GTCGCTAGAAATATCAAGTAAAGCCACAGTAAATAAAAGCGTAGGAGATAAAATTCCAGTAGGAACCGCTTTTACGATAGTGGTAACCGCAGAAAATGGCGATTCCAAAAATTATACCATAACTCTAACTACTAAACCCGTGTCTACTGGAAAAAATATTATGGCAATCATAATTACCGCAAACGATACGGATTATACGGGAACAATAAGTGGAACAAACATCGCGTTTCCATCATTGCCTTATGGTACTACCCAAGCGAGTATAAAATCGCTTACCGTATCCGCAAATGCTACCACAGACAAAAACGTAAACGATGCCGTTTCTGTAAATGGAGATAGTATTGTAGTGACCGCACAAGACAGTAGCACACAATCCTATACTCTTGCTACTAGCGTAACCCCTGCAACCACTGGAAAAGAAATCACAGCAATGGTCATCACATCAAACGATACGGATTATAACGGAACGATAAGTGGAACAAGTATTAGGTTCCCTGTATTACCATATGGAACTACACAAGTAACTTTAAAAACACTTACACTATCCCCTAATGCAACAGCAAACAAAGGAATTAATGATTTATTAGTTATTTCTGGAGACAGCATTACCATCATAGCTCAAGACAATAGCACAAAAACTTATACACTTGCTATATCCGTAACCCCTGCAACGACTGAAAAAAATATCAAAGGCATAGTTGTCACAGATGGGACAAATGATTATTATGGCAACATCAGTGGAACAACCATTATTTTTAGATACCTACCCATTGGTACCACACAAACGACATTAAAAAAACTGACCCTGTCTCCCAATGCTAGCGCAAACAAAAATGTAAATGATACTTTAACAATTACTGGTGAAACTATTATAGTTACAGCTCAAGACAACAGCACAAAATCTTATACATTAGATATAACACTCTCTGATTTTATACATATATCGGATTATTATTTTAGACTTGCAGTTAGGGGGAACTCAAATGTAGATGCTAATTTAGATATCTCTGGTACATATTTTCGTATATCAGCTCTAAAAAATATCATGAATTTAAATATTAGTGATGAAGATATAAGAAATATTGACGCTATTTCAGTGATGACCTCTTTGACTTATTTAGTTGCGTCTGAGAATTCATTAACCAATACAAATTTTAGTAATAATAGAAATATACGTCAATTAACTGTTAACAGAAATTCTTTAACAAACATAAATTTGAATGGAACAACTTCATTATCATATTTATCTATAGAATTTAACTCTTTGACAAATATAGATTTAAGCAGTAATACTGTTTTATCAAATTTAAGTATCTATAGAAATTCTTTAACGAGTTTAGATTTAATTAATAAGAAGTCATTGACTTATATAAAAATAATAGGTAATTCCTTAACTAATTTGAATATAAGACAAACTTCATTGACCTCATTTTATGCTCCATCAGGAGGCTCAGATATGAATCCATTAGTTAATGTAATATTAAATGATAATTTAATATTAACCCGTGTTAGTATAACTTCTCATCCCTTGAGGAATATAGATTTAAAACGCAATGCTTCTTTGTCTAGGGTTACTTTAAATAACAATTCTTTAACGAATATTGAATTATGCGACTCTCGTTCTTTAGCATACTTTCAAGCTATTAATAACTTATTGACAAGCATAGATATTAGTAGTAATACATCTCTAACTGAAATACAATTATATGATAATTCTTTGACGAGTTTAGATGTAAGTAATAATACAGTTTTGATTAGTTTAAATATAAATACTAATTCCTTGACCTATATAAATTTGAATAGGGCTTTGATTGATTTAAATGTAAATACTAATTCCTTGACTAGTTTAGATGTGAGTAGAAATACAGTTTTGAATATCATATATGCAAACACTAATTCCTTGACTTCCTTAAGTTTGAGTGGGGCTTTGGATTTGGCTATTTTAAAGGTATCTAATAACTCCTTGACAAGTATAGATATCAGTAATAATACAATGCTAAATAATTTAGATGTAAGAAATAATTCCTTGACAACTTTAGATTTGAGTAATAATACAAGGCTAGGTTCTTTAGATGTAAGAAACAACTCTTCTTTAACTTGTATTCAAATTCCTAACGGACATACATTTGGAGCAGGAGCTGTTAAAAAAGATTTAAGTCAGACACTTTTAACAAATTGTGATTAGAGTGATTTTTATTATTAGTTTTTAATGATGAGTTAGAAAATGAAATAAGTAAATTGCTACTGACTGCAATAGGTATCCTTATTAGCCTATAATAGAAATCCTTTTTTTCTTTAAAATAATTTTAAAAATTAGCTAAAGAAATAGAGGCAATTCTTACCACGGCATTTTTCTTTTCTAATAAAGTTTTTGCGCAACTTTTTATGGTTGCTCCAGTTGTAATAACATCGTCTATCAATAAAAAATGGGTATATGTTGTTTGTAATTTTGGATTTATACTAAACACATTTTGTACAATCCTTTCTCTTTCTTCTAAGTTTGCAGAAGAGACCGCTAATGAAGGAGTGTTCTTATTTCTAATCATATAGTCCTTTACATACGGAACATTCAACTTTTCAGCCAGCGCTTTACCAAAAGCATCTAACTGATTATAGCCTCTTTTTCTCTCTCTTTTGGGGTGTAGTGGTACTGGAATAATTGCCTCTACTTTTAAAAATTCTATTTGAGAATGGATTACTTCGGCAAACCAATTCCCTAAAAAAAATCCTATTTGTATTTGCTTTTTATATTTTAATTGGTGAATTAAATTTTGAACAATCCCTTTATCCTTAAAATGCAATAGGGCATTTGCACTGTATATTTTTAAAGGTTGCATAAGAGTAATAATCTCGTTATGTTTTGGGTCTTTGAAACAAACGGTAGAAATGTCAATTTGGCAAAAACTACACAAAATATTTTCGTGATACGAAAGCAATTTATCACACCCAAAACATGTTTTTGGGAAAAACAAGTAGTATAAATCTAAAAATATCGATTTTATTTTCATTTTTTATTTACCTCATTTTCAGTTTATTAAGTATTTAAAGGTTAATTTTTTGTAAAAAAAATGTTATTTTTATGTTAAAAAACCTTACTTTTGTCAAAAATAATAAAATTATGAAAACACTAGCAAATCTTAAAACAATCATCATAGTCGTTTTTTTCTTATTTATAAATTTAGTTGTATATCCACAAAATAATAAAGTTACTTATAAAAAAGAAGGGAATACAATTCAAGTAAAAGTATATCATGAAAATGGCGCTATAGCACAAGTCGGCACCGTTAAGGAAAATAAACTTACAGGTCTTTGGAAATCCTATAACTTAGAAGGAAAAAAAATTGTAGAAGGAAAATACGAAAATGGTAAAAAAACGGGTAAATGGTTTTTTTGGAAAGATAACTCGTTAAGAGAAGTTGACTTCAGCGAAAACAAAATTGTAAGTATAGTGGTTTGGCAAGACAGCAAACTCGTCTATACTGAAACCAAATAGTTTTTATTACAAAAACTCTTTGATTTTCTCACTGAGTGCTTTTACCCAATCGTTTCTATCATTTAGACACGGAATTACATGGAGATTTTGACCTCCATTTTTTTTATAACTTTCTACCGCTTCCATTCCTATTTCTTCAAGCGTTTCTAAACAATCTGAAACAAACGCTGGAGTAACAACTGCCATATCATTTATCCCTTTTTTTGCAAAATTGTCAATCGTTTCATCCGTAAACGGTTGTAACCAAGGGTCATTTCCTAAACGAGATTGGAAAGAGGTAGAATAACTCCCTTCTTTAAGCCCTAAATATTCAGCTACTAGCCGCGTTGTTTCATAACATTGATGTCTATAACAGAATGCATGTGCCTCAGAATTTGTCTGACAGCATTTCCCATCTATTTTACAATGCGAATTGGTAATATCTGATTTTCGTATGTGTCTCTCTGGGACACCGTGATATGAAAAAAGCAAATGATTCCATTTTTTTTTCGCTAAATACTCTTTAATACTATTTGATAAACTTTCAATATACTGAGGGTAGTTATAAAAAGTACCCATAGGTGTTATCTTAATTTGTGGAAAATATTTTTTCTTTATCTCTTCTGCTAAAACTATGATTGTTTCCGTAGTAGCCATAGCAAATTGGGGATAAAGAGGCACTAAAATAATTTCAGTAACGCCCTTTTGAACTAACTCCTCTATTCCTGATTGTAGTGAAGGAGACCCATAACGCATGGCTAATGAGACAGGGTTGTTAATTTTTTTCTTTATTTTTTGATGTAAATTTTTTGAGAGGACAATCAAAGGAGACCCATCCTTCCACCATATTTTTTGGTAGGCTTTGGCTGATTTTTTAGGGCGAAAATTCAAAATTATCCCTTTCACTAGTAGTGTTCTCCAAAATTTCGGGATATCTATCACTCTACCATCCATTAAGAATTCGGATAAATATTTTTTAACCTCCCTTGGAGTAGGATTTTTGGGCGAACCTAAATTGACTAATAATACACCTTTCATAATTTTAAATGCAAAAATATTCTGCGAATATAAAGTTTATATTAAATAAAAATTTACTTTTGTGAACATTACTTTTAATATATGAGTATATCAAAAACAACTATCGGACGAAAAATATTAATGGCCTTGTCTGGCTTTTTTTTACTATTTTTTCTTTTACAACATTTTATTATAAATTTTACCTCTGTTATTGACCCCACTGTATTTAATGAGTTGTCTCATTTTATGGGGACTAATGCACTAGTGCAGTTTCTATTACAACCTGTGCTTATTTTTGGAGTTATTTTCCATTTCGTTATGGGGTTTGTATTAGATATTAAAAATAGAAATTCGCGAAAAACTAAATATGTTAATTTCAATACGAATAACTCTTCATGGTTTTCTCAAAATATGATTTTATCTGGTATAGTTATTTTATGTTTTTTAGGACTCCATTTCTATGATTTTTGGGTGCCAGAGATTACTTATAAATACATCGAATTTACTGCTGAAGACCCAACCAGATATCACCATGAACTTACAGAAAAATTTCACGACCCCATAAGAGTGGGCATCTATTGTGTTTCTTTTATTTTCCTATCTCTACATTTACTCCATGGATTTAATTCTGCTTTTCAATCCATTGGATTTAACAACAAATACAGTGCTATCATAAAGAAAATTGGCTTTTTATACGCAATCTTAATTCCCTTAGGATTTATCTTTATCGCTCTTTTTCACCATATAAATATATTTTTAAAACATGCTTGATTCAAAAATTCCACAAGGACCTTTATCCGATAAATGGACCTCACACAAGAGTAACATAAAATTAGTAAGTCCTGCCAATAAACGCTTATTAGATGTAATTGTCGTAGGAACAGGGCTTGCAGGAGCCTCAGCATCTGCTACACTATCTGAACTAGGATATAACGTTAAAACCTTCTGTTTTCAAGATTCTCCAAGACGTGCGCATTCAATCGCTGCACAAGGAGGAATAAATGCGGCAAAAAATTACCAAGGAGATGGAGACTCTGTGTATAGACTTTTTTACGATACCATAAAAGGAGGAGACTATAGAGCCAGAGAAGCCAATGTCTATCGTTTGGCAGAAGTGTCTTCTAATATTATAGATCAGTGTGTCGCTCAAGGTGTGCCATTTGCGAGGGAATATGGAGGTATGTTAGACAACCGCTCTTTTGGGGGGGTACAAGTATCAAGAACCTTCTATGCCAAAGGACAAACAGGGCAACAATTATTACTTGGAGCGTATTCTGCCATGAATAGGCAAATAGGAAAAGGAAAGATACAAATGTATAACCGTCATGAAATGTTAGACCTTGTAATCGTTGATGGAAAAGCGAGAGGGATAATCGCACGAAATTTAATTACTGGGGAGATTCAACGCCATAGTGCTCATGCTGTTGTTATCGCTTCTGGTGGATATGGAAATGTCTTTTTCCTTTCTACCAACGCTATGGGTAGTAACGTTTCTGCGTCATGGAAAATTCACAAAAAAGGGGCCTATTTTGCCAATCCTTGTTTTACACAAATCCATCCGACTTGTATTCCTGTTTCTGGGGATTACCAGTCTAAATTAACCCTAATGTCAGAATCTTTAAGAAATGATGGGCGTATTTGGGTGCCAAAAAAGGAAGAAGACGCGAAAGCCATAAGAGAAGGCAAATTAAACCCAACAGATATTGCTGAAGAAAATAGAGATTATTATTTAGAACGCCGATATCCAGCCTTTGGAAACCTTGTGCCACGAGACGTCGCTTCAAGAGCAGCGAAAGAGCGTTGCGATGCTGGGTTTGGAGTAAATAAAACGGGAGAAGCTGTGTATTTAGATTTTTCATCTGCCATTATTCGTTATGGAAAAGAAGAGGCTCATGTAAAAGGATTGGATGAAAACAATCTTAAAGTTGTAAAAGAGTTAGGTCAAAAAGTGGTTAAAGCCAAATACGGTAATTTATTTCAGATGTATGAAAAAATTGTGGACCAAAACCCTTACGAAACACCGATGATGATATACCCTGCGGTGCATTACACGATGGGAGGAGTTTGGGTAGATTACAATTTAATGACAACCATACCAGGTTGTTATGCCATTGGTGAAGCAAATTTTTCAGACCACGGTGCGAACAGATTAGGAGCTTCTGCACTGATGCAAGGATTAGCAGATGGCTATTTTGTATTGCCATATACCATTGGAGATTATTTAGCAGATGATATACGTACAGGAAAAATACCTACGGATACCCCTGAGTTTGAAAAAGCAGAAAAGGAGGTAAAAGAACAACTTGAAAAATTCATAAATAATAAAGGGAAACATTCTGTAGATTATTACCATAAAAAACTAGGTAAAATCATGTGGGATGAATGCGGTATGTCTAGAAATAAAAAGGGACTGGAAAAGGCGATTAAAGATATAAAAGCCTTAAAAGAAGATTTTCATAAAAATATTAATATCCCCGGGAGTACAGACGAATATAACGAATCCTTAGCTAAGGCTGGGAGAGTCGCTGACTTTTTAGAATTAGGCGAATTGTTTGCTAAAGATGCACTGTCTAGAGAAGAATCTTGTGGCGGGCACTTTAGAGAAGAATCACAAACTACAGAAGGGGAAGCGGAAAGAGATGATAAAAAATTTACTTATGTATCTGCATGGGAATTTAAAGGAGATCCCGCAAAAGCTTCATTGCATAAAGAAGCCTTAAATTACGAATCTATAGAAATAAAAACTAGAACGTATAAATAGTATTTTCTATGGGAGCTACAAATATTTACTTAACCTTTGAAAATCAAGCTGAAGAAGCGTTTCTTTTTTATAAAAATATCTTTGGAGGAGAATTTTCAAATGGTGGAATGAAACGTTTTAAAGACATGCCGCCTAATAATGAGGCTCCAATTGCTAAAAAAGATGAAGATTTAGTGATGCACGTAGAGTTAGAAATATTAGGGGGAACTATTTTAATGGGATGTGATATTCCTAAATCTTCAGGATTTGACGAAGTGAAAATTGGAAACAATGTGCAGATAAGTTTAGCGACAGATAACAAAGCACAAACTGAAAAACTTTTTAATGGATTCTCAGAAGGAGGCAAAATAACCATGCCCTTGCAAGACACCTTTTGGGGTGCTTACTTTGGCAGTTGTATAGATAAATTTGGAATTACATGGATGGTCAATTTTCAAAAAGAAATGCCAGTGTAAGAATTAAAAATTGTTCTTTATAAATTTATGTAGAAAGCAATAGAGGAAGTAAATCCATTTATAAAATTAATAGCATAAATGAAATCTGCAATTTCTATAAATACAAATTCACATTTTCCATATCTTGGGAATGGAATAGAATTTACCGAGGAGTTATTTGGATTAAAATTTAATGCAAAATTAATTCAAAAGACTTCAGAGTTAATTTGGCAACCTAATTCCACGCTTCCTCATTCAACTTTAAAAAAACTTCCAGCTCCTTATTCTATTCTTTCAGACATTGCACTAGAAATGACCGTGCATAATAGAGGTAAAAAAGGATTAATTGGACAAAATGCACTTCTTAAAGAAGTTAAGTCTATTGACAATTCACTAATGGACACCTTTATTCAAGATGTTCAAAATCATATCTCTAATCCTACAAAAGAGTCTTCAGAATTGATTGCTGACATAAGATGTTGGACCTCATGGCTTGCAAATGGAATTAAAATTGAACCCCTATATAATGGTCAAAAAAAGGCATGTGCATTTATTCCATGGCCGCTCTCGGGATTGCTATTACTCTCTTCAAGGATTACTGGACAACAACCTGAATTTGAATATGCTGCTGACTATGTTTTACGTTCTGGTGTCTTACCTAAGCAAGAACTAGACAACTACGATGATGTAAATAAAAACAGAGACTATATAAGAGCCATAAAGCCATTGGTGTCATTTCATGATTTTGATGGAAATGAACAAGGGTTTAGAATGACGCATCTTGCCATGGAGAGGACATCAAACATGATGATTGAAAATGCACTTTTATGTATTAAAAATGAGGATATAAAAGAAAATCTTGAAAAGATTGAGTTAGCGACAAAACAATCAAATCAATTGTTTAACACGATGTGGAAGGTTTGCGAGCCAGACTTATACAATAAGGAGGTGAGAATTTTTATTCAAGGACTCTTTGGGAATCAAGGAACAGTATATCCTGAAAAAGGGCTGTTTTTTGAAAATTGTGGGGAAATCTATGACCAAGATTACAATTCAAAAGGAATGTATATATCAAAACTTCATGGACAAACAGGCGCTAACAGCTCCTATTATCCTATCGCTGATGAAATCACAGGTATAGGAGAGCACACCCGTGCCTATAAAGTTGATGAATTAATTGACAAGGCAATTATACGAGGAGTCCTTGAAAAAGGATATGTCGCGGAGGATGATTTACCAAAAAATATTGAGATTGACTCATTAACAAAACTATTAAAATCATTTAGAGTGGGATATAGACCCCCTGCCCACCATGCAATGATTGTAAAAATCAGACATAAACTTCAAAATTCTGATTATTTTTCAAAAATTGAATCAAGCAGTAGTAATAAAAAAATAGTAGCGAGTGTCATTAGGTGGATTATTCAACACCGTATTGATCATTATAAAATGGTGGTTAGTTATATCTTAAAAGCCCCTGACCCCTATCAAAATCAAACAAAGAACAAAGGAACTGGAGGAACTCCCACGCCTTCTTTTCTTCCTAAAATATTTGTTCACAGTATCAATAGATTAAAGAATTTAATTGAGAATGAAAAATTACCCTGGGCTGATAAACTTATTAATATTACTTCAAATCATGAAACAGCGATGCAACAATTTCAAAAAATTGCTATGCAATCAGACAATTAAATTAATCCATAAAAACTGTTTTATTAAGTAATAGAAATTGCAAAAATATTGTAATATTGTCTTTAAAAGTTTAAAATTATGAGTGCAGACAAAACATTAAAACTAAAATTAAAAAAAATTGACGCATTAAAGTATGCAACTATAGCTGCAATAATAGCTGTAATAATAACTCTTATCATCTTTATCCCCTTTCTATTAATATTTTCAGTTTTAGGATTTGCTGCAAATGATTCTGGTTTAGGAGCAATTCTAGGAGGCGGAGTATTTGCCATTATTTTTATACCAATTTTTTACGGTATTGGAGCATTTATATTCACTTATATTATTACTTTAATAACAAATTTTATTTTAAAAAAGACTGGAGGATTAACTTTAGATTTTGAAAAAACAGAAATCGATACTGCTTCTACAAATAAAAAATAACACCAATGAAACTCAAACTAAAAATTTGGCGTCAAAAAAATAACTCTACAAAGGGTAAAATAGCCAACTACGATATTGATAATATTTCACCAGATATGTCCTTTCTAGAGATGATGGATATATTAAATGAGCAACTTTTAGAAAAAGGAGAAGACCCCGTTGCCTTTGACCATGATTGTAGAGAAGGAATATGTGGAATGTGTTCTATGTTTATCAATGGAAAGGCCCATGGTCCTGATAAATTAGTCACTACATGTCAGTTACATATGCGTAAATTTAAAGACGGAGATACTATCACCATTGAACCATTTAGGGCAAATAGTTTTCCTGTCGTTAAAGATTTAGTTGTAGATAGAAGTGCATTTGATAGAGTGCAACAAGCAGGGGGGTTTATCAGTGTAAATACTTCTGGGAATACTCAAGATGCAAATGCTATTCCAATAAACAAACAAGATGCAGATAACGCCTTTGATGCAGCCACTTGTATTGGCTGTGGGGCATGTGTGGCGAGTTGTAAGAATGCCTCAGCTATGTTATTCGTTTCTGCTAAAGTTTCTCAATTCTCCTTATTACCACAAGGTAAAGTAGAAGCTACGGAACGCGTACTAAATATGGTCAAGCAAATGGACGAAGAAGGGTTTGGAAACTGTACAAACACAGGATCCTGCGAAGTAGAATGTCCAAAAGGAATTTCTCTTGAAAATATCGCCCGAATGAATAGAGAATATCTAAAAGCGAAAGCGATAAAATAAAATTACTTATTTTATTTTTCTATAAATTAATGGGTACTCCAAAGTAAAACTCTAATACTTTTAACCTAAGTATATAATCGTATTTAGCTCTTAATACATCTGATTCTGACGCTTCAAAACGTTGTTTTGTTTGCACAAAGTCAAATGCATTCATAACTCCTGCTTCATATCTATTAGAAGCATCTTTATACGTACGCTCTCTTGCTTGTAAGGTTTTTTTAGATGCTAAATATAATTTATAAGCACCTAAAGTAGCATTATATGCTTGATTTATATCGTTTTCTAAAGTTATTTTTTGCTGTTCTAACGCGTTTTGCGAACGCAATAAATTTATTTGATTTCTTTTTATGTTATTCTTTGCCGAAAAATTATTTAAAATTGGAATGTCTAATTGAAACCCAAAATTATGCCCATCATTTAAGGTAAACTGCTCAAAAAATGGCAGTGGAGGTAGTATTTCAGAAGTAGGAACTTCTTGCGTAATCTCAACATTTTCTAAACCTAATTGAGGTACATCAACAACTCCTAAAGTTACCTCTCGTAATTTGTCAATATTTTGCACTCTTCTATCTGCATAAGAAATCCTAGTACTATATCCATAGAAAAAAGATAGATTAGGTTGCAAGTTTCCTTTAGCTATTTCAATATCTTTTTTAGAAATTTGCACATTTGTTTCTAATGCTTTAATATCATTTCTTATAGTTAAAGATTTTAAAAAAATAGACCTTGGAGTTCTTTCCAATATATCAGATTCAGGTATATCATATTCTAAATCCGCAATTTCAAAAGTGTCGTACTCATCTATTAATAGAAGTTGTAATAAATTGATTTTTGCCAATCTATAATCATTTTCTGCTTGTACTATTAATTGCTCTTGACTTGCAACTGCAGATTCTAATTCGTATAGGTTTGCTTTTACAAAAACGCCAGCTTTAACTAATTTTTCAGCTCTCGCCAATTCTTCTTTAGAAACTTTTAATTGCAACTGTTGAATTGCTAATAATTCCTTATTAAAAAATACCTGTAAATATGCATTAGCCACAAAAAGAGAAATATCATCCTTCATGTCTTGTAACTGGTATTCGTTAGCCAACATCGATAAATTTGCTCTATGAAATCTATTTAAATTTTGAAGTCCGTTATATAATGAAACTCCCACATTAGCTCCAATTGATGTAAACTGAGTAGTGGTATTTTCTAAAAGACCAGTGGTAATGTTTTGATTCAATCCATTATTCCAAAAGTGAGATCCTCTGGCATTCAAAGACGGAAAAAAATTGCCTATTGCTTGTTCCTTCTCTATTCTAGAATTTTCATAATCAATAACTGCTTGTTTAATAGATATATTTTTCTCAAGCGCAATTTGAACACACTCTACTAGTGTATATTTCTTTTGTTGCGCTTCAATATTAAAAGATAATATTAAGCCAAATACAAGGAATAAATAAATACTTTTTTTCATTTTATTATTATATTTTATTTCTATTAATTGGTCTTTTTAATAGGTTGAGTCTGATTCCAAACTTTTATTTTATCGTCTTTTGAAATTCCCGAAATTAATTCTGCATTTATCCCGTCAGATATTCCTATTTTAACATCTTTTCTTTCAAACTTTTGAGCTTCAACTTCTATTTCTACATAAGGCTCTTGTGTCTCAACATCAAATTGTAGTAACGCCTCTGGAATAGCTAAAATATTTTCTTTTTTCTCTAAAGTAATAGATGCATTTGCACTATATCCAGCTCTGACAGTAAAGTTCCCAGATAAAGTTACATCAGCTTCAATTTTAAATTTAACGGTTCCTTGGTCTTCATTTCCTTTTGGAGCAATAAATCTAAGTTTTGCATCAAAGTGTTGATCTTGCATTGCCCCTAAATTTACTTTTAAAGGACTCCCAACATTTAATTTTGACACTTCAGATTCATCCACTTTTCCTTCAAATATCATTTTATTTAAATTAGCAATGGTTGCTATGGTAGTTCCTGCATTAAATGTATTACTCTCAATTACTTGATCTCCTTCTTTTACAGGAATTTCTAAAATGGTCCCTGCAATCGTCGCTCTAATGTTTGTATTAGCCGTTGAAGACCCCCCCGCAGAACCTAATTTAATAATTCGTAAATCTGATTTCGCATTATTTGTTTCCTGTTTTGCCTGTCTATACGCTACTTGTGCATTTTCAAAATCTTGTTTTGCTATCACTTCTTTCTTATACAAATCTCTATTTCTATTGTAATTAATTTTAGCATTTCTTTCTACTATTTCTGCATTGGCTACTCTCCCTTTTGCACTATTTAACGCTTGTTCATTAGGTACCACTTTTACCTTAGCTATTAAAGTTCCTACGTTTACCTTTTCTCCTTCTTCTACAAATATTTTCTCAATAATTCCAGAGATTTGTGGTTTTATTTCTACCTCATCTTCTGGGATTACCTTTCCAGTCGCTACTGTTTTCCTCTCAATAGTAGTTGTTATGGCTGTTTGAGTCTCATACTCAATGGTTCCTTTTTTATTTGTTTTAATAAAATAGGCTGCTGCAAATAATGCGCCTAAAATGACTAGTATAATTAATGTGTATCTTAAAAATTTCATAATGTTATTTATTTAATATAATTGTTATTCTTCTCTTAATGCATCTATAGGTTTTATGCTTACTGCTTTTTGTGCAGGGATGAGCCCTATTAGACTTCCTAATGTTACCATTATCGCTAGTGCTCCCACTACAAATGGTATGGGAACAGTAGGATTTGTATAAGGAAATCCTTCGCTATTCATCGTGAGCAAATTAATAATTGCTAATATTCCCGCCCCTAAAATAATTCCAAGTAATCCAGACATTGTTGTTAAAAATACAGACTCTAATATAATCTGCATACGTACCTCACTTGGAGTTGCGCCAAGCGCTCGTCTTATCCCTAACTCTTTGGTTCGCTCTTTTACTGAAATTAATAATATATTTCCAATTCCAATCACTCCTGAAAGAATTGTCGCTATACCAACAATTAGTGATAAAAATGTCATTCCGTTTGAAAAGCCCATTATTCTTCCAAATGCTTCGCCTAAATTGAATGAACCAAAAGCCCTTTTATCATCTGGATGAACTTTATGAATTCGCTTTAGTGTTTGTTTTATTTTATTTTCAACCTCAACAGGATTTGCCTCATCATATGCCGCTATGGTAAACCAATCTACCCCATTTCCTGTATTGTATAATTTACGATACGTTTCAAAAGGGATAAAGATATCGCTATCGCTCTCAAATCCACCTCCTTGATTATACTTATGGACGCCAATTACCTTAAAATAAACCCCATCTATTCTTATAAAACCCCCTATAGGATTTTCATCGTCTTCAAAAAGTTCTTTTTGTGTGCGTTCTCCTATTACACACACCTTTCTTGCATAGTCAATATCTTCTTGATTAAGAAATCTCCCCCCATCATAAATTTCTTTTGTCGCTATTTTAATAAATACGGGATAATCCCCATATACATTATAGCTCCCATATCTTGCTTTTCTTACTACTTGCGCTGGACTTCCTCCAAATACTCCTTTTGCATTTCTTGGAGCAATGTATTGTATTTCTGGGACACGTTTTTTTAGCAGTGAAGCATCCTCTATTTTAAGTCGGGGAAAACGCCCAGTTTTAAAACCAGCGTATGGGATACTTGTGTTTTGTGCCCAAACAAACATACTGTTCATCGCAATATTTTCAAAATCTCTTTCAAATCCATTGTCTAATCCTTTTGCTGCACCTGACAATGTAATATAGATGAAAATTCCCCACAATACTCCAATCACAGTGATAATTGTTCTTGTCTTATTCTTTCGTATGGAACCAAATATCTCTTGCCAAGTATCGCTATCAAAAATTATTTTTAAACTATTCATCTCTCAATGCAATTACAGGTTTTATTTTAGCAGCTCTTTTTGCAGGCACATATCCTGCTATAGATCCAAATATTATTAATATACACGTAGCAAATATAGCGGTAGTTAAACTTATATAGGGGTTTTTAATAAAATACGGTTCTAATTTTAAACCAAGATTATTTAAAACAAAGACACCAATAAAGAGTCCAATAATTCCAGAAATGGTAGTAATAAATATAGCTTCTTGCAAAATCATTTTAATCACCGAACGTGGGGTTGCCCCAATTGCTTTACGAATTCCTAATTCTTTTGTTCTTTCTTTCACTACAAAAACCATAATATTTGAAATCCCAATGATACCCGCAATTAATGTCCCCATACCAACAAAAGTCACTATTAGTTGTAATACTCCTGCAAATCCTTGCGCTTCTTTTAAATCAGAAGAAACATTATTAATGAATACCGCTGAATTATCAAATGGTGCTATGTTTTTCTCCTCTTTGAGATAATCATTAATAGCCTTTTCCAAGGCTATACCCCCAACATATCCAAGTTCTTTTCTAAATGCGACAATCATCATATTTACATTATCAGTACCTTTACTAATTAATTGTTGGGTAGTATAAGGTAAATAAATACTACGTTCTTCATTATCCCCTCCATCATCTTGAAATACCCCAACTACTTTAAATAAATTTCCCCTAATATCAATAAATTTTCCAATAGGATTTTCCTTTTTAAACAAATCTTGTTTTACAAGCCTTCCAATCACTGCAACTTTTGCTTTATGAGTAATATCGTTTTCATTGATATATCTCCCTTTCATTATAATTGTCTTTTCAGCATGTTGATGCGAAGGTGCAACCGCTCTCATTTGGTAAGAATTGGATTCTAATCCATAGCGAACTATACCCCCAACATATATACGAGGGGTGATATATTCTATATAAAACTTGAAATTCTCTTTAATGTTTTCTAAATCTGAATTTTTGAATTCAATCTGTCTATTTGCCTTAAAACCTTTATACGGGATGGTTGTTCTTCCGGGATGAATAAAAAGTACATTTGTGGCATCGTCTAAAAAAAACTCTTGAAACGTGTTTTTTAATCCATTCCCCATTCCAAAAAGAATAATGAAAATAAATATCCCCAATGCAACGGTAAATCCAGATAAAAAAGTTCTTAACTTATTCTTTTTTATCGTTTCAAAAATCTCTTGCCAACTCTCTTTATCGAACATTTCGTAATTAATCTACTTTTGCTAAAACCTGTTTAATTTTTTTATCTTCAGTTATAACCCCATCTTTGAGTCTTACTATACGTTTACACATATTTGCAATATCTTCTTCATGCGTGACTACCAATATAGTATTTCCCTCTTCATTCAAATCTTGGATTAATTTCATCACTTCATAGGATGTTTTCGTGTCTAATGCTCCTGTTGGCTCATCTGCGAGTAAAACTTTAGGTTGAGAAGCTATCGCTCTAGCTATTGCTACACGCTGCTTTTGCCCTCCAGATAATTCACTTGGCAAGTGCGTTGCCCAGTCTTTTAACCCTACTTTTTCCAAATATTCAATGGCTATTTGTTGTCTTTTTTTCTTCCTTAGTCCTTGATAATATAAAGGAAGAGCTACATTTTCTAAGGCATTTTTATAATTGATAAGATTGAATGACTGAAAAACAAAACCCAATAAGTTATTTCTATAGTTAGCTGCTTTTGTTTCATTCAAATTTTCAATTGGGATATTATTTAAGATATATTCCCCTTCTGTTGCTTCATCTAATAGTCCTAAAATATTTAATAATGTGGATTTTCCAGAGCCCGATGAGCCCATTATCGCAACTAATTCCCCTTTTTCTACATTAAAATTTATCCCCTTTAATACATGAAGGGAGGATTTTCCCATTTTATAATACTTGTGTATATCTTTGATTTTTATCATATAAACTGTTTCATTTTAGAATTAATGAAATTTATTTTTTGCTTTCTTGAATCTTGTTACTACTCCTTTTATTTAGTTTCTAAAAAAAGAAAACAAAAATATAATAATTATAACATTAAGATAGGCTTGTTTACATTTTGTTACATTATTTTTCATAAATACTGCTCTTTTTCGAAAAAAGTTTTATTTTTGTTAAAATTTTTATTCTTTACGAAAAAGAGACTTTAGGTCTCTTTTTTTATTTATAATGATAAAACTTGAAGTAACTTCTTTATTAGAGAGTGTTTTAAAAGAAAAACCTAGTTTATTTTTAATTGACTTAAAAGTAAGTATTGATAATAAAATTAAAATTATTATTGATAGTGATAAAAAAGTTTCATTAGATGATTGTATCTATATAAACAAATTTATTGAAAGTAAATTAGATAGAGAAAAATACGATTATTCTCTTGAGGTAAGTTCTGCTGGGATGTCAAATCCTTTAGTACTTCCTAGACAATTTAAAAAGCATTTGAACAAAGAATTTAAAGTGCAAGAAAAAGAAGGCAACACATACAAAGGAAAATTAATTCATTCGGATGATGAACATTTTATTTTAGAATGGAACGAGAAGAAAAAAAAAGAAAGTAAAGTTAAAAATGGCGTTCCAATAACGAAAAAGTTTTTATACACAGAAGTCATAAACCCAAAAATAATATTAAAATTTTAAGAGAAATAACAATTTAAAAAATGGAAAATTTAAGAATAATTGAATCATTTGCAGATTTTAAAGATGAAAAATTAATCGATAGAGAATCATTGATGCATATTTTAGAGGATGTTTTTAGAACAACTTTAAAGAAGAAATATGAAACAGATGAAAATATTGATATTATAATTAATACTGAAAAAGGAGATATAGAAATTTGGAGAAACAGAACTGTTATTGAAGATGGATTTGTAGAAGATGATAATTTAGAAATTTCTCTTAGCGATGCTCGAAAAATAGAACCTGATTTTGAAATAGGAGAAGAAGTAAGTGAAGAAATTAAACTTATTGATTTAGGCAGAAGAACCATTCTATCATTGAGACAAAATTTAGCTTCTAAAATTTTTGAATACGACAATTCTACTTTATATAAGTATTTCAAAAACCTTATTGGAGATATTTATACCGCAGAAGTGCATCATATTAGAGCAAGAGAGGTCCTATTAATTGATGATGAAGGGCATGAAATTATTTTACCAAAAGACCAACAAATAAAATCTGATTTTTATAGAAAAGGAGATCACGTAAGAGGGGTTATTCATAAAGTTGAATACTTTGGAAATAAATTAAAAGTTATTTTATCTAGAACTTCACCTGTATTTTTAGAAAAACTATTTGAGCAAGAAATTCCAGAAGTTTTTGACGGGCTTATTACCATAAAAAAAGCAGTTAGAATTCCCGGAGAAAAAGCCAAAGTGGCAGTTGATTCATACGATGACAGAATTGACCCAGTAGGATCTTGCGTTGGAATGAAAGGCTCAAGAATTCACTCAATTGTTAGAGAACTAGGGAATGAAAATATTGATGTTATAAATTACACAAATAATTTACAACTATATATTACACGAGCTTTAAGTCCTGCCAAAATAAATAATATTGATATTGATGAAGAAAACAAAAAAATTAAAATATCATTAAATTTAGAAGAAGTATCCAAAGCTATAGGAAAACATGGACATAATATCCGTTTGGCAAGCATGCTTACAGAATATGAAATTGATGTGTTTAGAGAAGGAGCAGAAGAAGACATTGAACTGAATGAGTTTAAAGATGAAATTGAAGAATGGGTTATTGACGAATTGAAAAAAGCAGGTTTAGACACAGCTAAAAGTGTTTTAGAATCAGATACTAAAGAACTGTTATTAAGAACTGACTTAGAAGAAGAAACAATCAATGATGTTATAAATATTCTTAAAGCAGAATTTGAAAATTAACTTTTAAAGCATAACGTTTATAATATGGGACAGGAACACAGACTAAATAAAATAACTAGAGAACTCAATATTTCCTTGGAAAAGGCAAAAGACTTTCTCAAAGAAAAAAATATTGAAAATATCAATCCTAATAGTAAAATATCAGATGATTTATACAAGTTATTTAAAAAAGAATTTCAGAATGACGTTGTTAGTCCTGTAAAAAAAGAAACTCCTGTAGAAAAAGAGGTTATAAAACCTCAAGAAATTAAAAGTGAACCTGTAGTAGAAAAGACGGTGCCAAAACAAGACCCATCTAAACCTACAGCTACACCTAAACCTGAAAGTGAAAACAATGCTCCTTCAGATAAAATCCAAACTAATTTTCAAAAATTAAGTGGAATAAAAAAAACAGGAGAAACAATAGATATAGCAAAATTTACTCCTAAAGAGAAGGAAAAAAAGTCTGAGAATAATAACAATAATAAAAAACAACGTAAAAGAATTTATAGACCTCAATCAGGAACTAATGATAATTCTAAAAGAGAAGGTTTTGCTGCAAAAAAGAAAAGAGAGCATATAAAAAGGGAAAGCACTGATAATGAGATTAAAAAGCAAGTTAGTGAAACCCTAGAAAAACTTAAAAAAACTGCCTATAAGTCTAAAGGAGCTAAGTACAGAAAAGACAAAAGAGAAATTCATAAGCAACAAAAAGAAGATGAATTAGAGCAAAAAGAAAAGGCAAATAAAATAATTAAAGTTACTGAATTTATTACTGTTGGCGAAATTGCTTCACTGATGGAAGTAAATACAAATAATGTCATTTCAGTCTGTATGTCTCTTGGAATTATGGTAACCTTAAATCAACGTTTGGATGCGGAAACTTTAGAAGTAGTTGCAGATGAATTTGGGTATAAAATTGAATTTATAAAAACTGAAATAGAAGAAGATACTTTTGAAGAAGAGGAAGAAGAAGATTCAAATGCTCGTCCCCCTGTTATAACCATTATGGGACATGTGGATCATGGAAAAACTTCCTTGTTAGACTATATAAGAAAAACTAATGTTATCGCTGGAGAATATGGTGGAATTACGCAACATATTGGGGCATATTCTGTAACTGTAAATGACAAACAAAAAATTACATTTTTAGATACTCCTGGGCACGAGGCTTTTACTGCAATGAGAGCTAGAGGGGCTCAAATAACAGACATAGTTATAATTATTGTAGCGGCTGATGATGGTATTATGCCTCAAACAGAAGAATCAATAAATCACGCAAAAGCAGCAAATATCCCTATAATTATTGCGATTAACAAAATTGATAAACCTGATGCTAATGTTGATAAGGTTAAAGAAAAACTGGCGGCTTTGGATTTATCCGTTGAAGATTGGGGTGGAAAAATACAATCTCAAAATATTTCGGCGAAAAATGGTACCGGTATAAAAGAGTTATTGGAAAAAGTACTTTTAGAAGCGGAATTATTAGAACTAAAATGCAACCCCAATAAAAAAGCGAAAGGAACTGTAATAGAAGCACTATTAGATAAAGGTCGTGGATATATATCCACTGTGTTAGTTCAAAATGGAACATTAAAAGTTGGAGATTATATATTGGCTGGAAAAAAGAGCGGAAAAGTTCGTGCTATTTTTAATGAAAGAGGGAACAGACTTGAAGAAGCGCCCCCGTCAACTCCAGTTTCTATTATAGGGTTAGACGGAGCGCCACAAGCTGGAGATGCCTTTCATGTTATCAAAGATGAAAGAGAGGCGAAAAAAATTGCTGCTAAACGAACACAACTTATCAGAGAACAAAATATAAGAACACAGAAACACCTTACACTAGATGAAATTGGACGAAGAATTGCCATAGGTAATTTTAAAGAATTTAATGTCTTAATAAAAGGGGATGTGGATGGTTCTGTAGAAGCACTTACTGATGCCTTACAAAAAATTTCCACAAAAGAAATCCAACTTAATATTATTCATAAAGCGGTGGGAGCCGTGACAGAATCTGATATATTATTAGCGGCTACTTCCAATGCTTTTGTGATAGGGTTTAATGTTCAAGTAATAGGAAACGCTAAGAAAACTGCAGATAAGGAAAACGTCAATATTAAAACTTATTCTATAATATACGATGCCATAGATGATATTAAAAAGACTATGGAAGGGATGTTAGCTCATGAAACTAAAGAAGAAACAATAGGAGAAGTTGAAATACGCGAAGTGTATAAAATATCTAAAATTGGAAATATTGCTGGTTGTATGGTAACCTCTGGAAGAATTACAAGAAATAGTAAAATACGAGTTTTCAGAGATGGAAAGATAATTCTAAATAATGCTGAACTTGAATCACTTAAAAGATTCAAGGATGATATTAAAGAGGTGAAAAAAGGGTATGATTGTGGACTTCAAATAAAAAACTATAATAATATACAAGTAGGCGATACATTAGAAGCTTACGAAGAAGTTAAAATCAAAAAGAAGCTTTAAAATTTTATCAAAAAAGCAGACGGAAAGTTTGATTTGATTTGTCTCAATTCTTTTTCTGCAACAATAAGCTCTTTAAATCTACCTGTTCTAACTTTGTAATTAGGCGTCTCAAAAATTAATTTAGTAGACCTCTCTGGATATAATTCTTTAAACGTTTCCTGAACTAGTTTTGCATTTTCTAAATCTCCATAAAAGATTTGTATCGTATAATAATTTGAACTGTATAATTTTCTATTTACTTCTTTATTTATTGTAAATATTTTCTCAATTTCCTCGCTTTGTTCTATGTTAATTTGTGCATTCTGTGAATATGCAACAACAGATAAATTCAATAAGAATATTAAAATAAAATAGGTTCTTTTTATCATACTTTTTAAAAAAGGCAAATTTAGAAAGTATTTATTAATTTCTGAACAGCTATGCCTAAGAAAAGTAAAATTGTTAGCAAAAGAATACTATTTTTCAAAAAAGAATTTTTATACTTCTTTATTATCTTTTTATTATTAAAAATAAGCAAACTAATCGCTAAGAATGGCATAAAAAAAGCGCCTAAAATAGCGTAGAAAAGTTGAATACTCTCTACTTTAAAATAGAGTGTTGAAATGGGTACTAAGGCAATAAATAACACATAATAGATGTAATATTTTGATTTCGTGACATTTTTTACAGATTTGTTTTTAATGCTTAACACATAGTTAGCAAAAATATACGGCACACTCTGCAAAACGCCAATCAAACTAGAAAACACACTCGCCCAAAAGCCTATTTTAAAAATCCATCCACCAACAGGTCCTAATAACTCAGTAATTCTATTTGCCAACTCTAAAGAAAACCGCTCTTCCTTACTTCCACTTATATTTAATTGATTTCCCAAAATTATCATAGAAATAGAAAAAATTCCTGTCAATATATAAGATACTTTTAAGTCTATTTTACAAAGCGACAATCCTTTTTCATTAACTCTATTTTTCTCTTGAATCCAATATCCATAGGATAAAATAGTTAAGGTGCCTCCTACTCCACCCAATATGCCTATAATCCAGTTTATATTTTTATCCGTAAAAGACACTTCTTGGGTCGCTTGGGTCCACTCAGAAGCACTAGGAAATAATAAAATGGCAGTAATCACAACTCCTACAAACATAAAAACGATAAATGCACTTATGATTTTGGAAAAGCTCTTAAAATTCAGTTTTAAGACTATAACAATTCCTAATATACTGTGAAAAATTCCCCAAATGGTTTTTGAAAATTTAAACTCCCCTAAAGGTAAAATAGCATCCATCGCCACACCACATGCTGTGATAAGTGCGCCTCCAACCGAATAGGACCAGACAACTAAATACAGGATGAAAACAATATGAAAAAATCGTCCAAACTCCTTAATCCACCCATCCATTAAGGTATTTTGTGTTGCAATTTGATAGCGCGCTAAAGATTCATTGAGGGTATATTTTAATAGCACTCCTAAAACAACCGCAATAATACAAACTAACCCTACATGATATCCTGCTAAAGTCCCTGTAATCAAATCTCCAGCGCCAACCCCCGTAGCCGCTAATAATAGTCCAGGGATAAAAATGTCTAGTCGTTTAA
>JAMJVX010000017.1 GCA_023558315.1 Flavobacteriaceae bacterium | reverse complement strand
CACAGGTGAAGCACTAACGCTTGCAGGTAGTGGCACACAGGTAGCGGTAGGGAGTAATATAGAAGCGGCTAGTTTTACAAATAATTTAACGGGATTAACTGCTAATACGCTATACTATACAGTGGCGTATGCAACCAATGATGCAGGTACAAGTTATGGGTCTGTAACAAGTTTCACGACATTAGCGCCAACGCCACCTGATGTAAATACGACAAGTGCTATTAGTGTTTCAGGGTCTGGGATATTCTTAGTTGGGAACATAAGTAGTTTTGGAACGGGTAGTTCACAAGCTACGCAACATGGATTTGTCTATGGTGACGCTAGTATTACTGGAAACGCGCTGAGAATTGGGGAGACAGGAGTGACAAATATTCCCTTAGGCACAAAGAGTACTTTAGGAAACTTTACACATACTATAACAACAAGTTTATCAGGAAATTTTAGTGTCAGAGCCTATGCCACTTCAAGTGTAGGGACTAACTATGGGAGTACTATTCTTAGTTTTAACCCCGCTACAAATCAATTTATTGGAATATCAACTGCGGCAGAATTACTAGCGATTAGTGATAATTTAGATGGCGATTATATCCAAACAGCAGACATTGACCTTAGCAGTATTGGAAATTTTAACCCAATTGGAAGTGTTTCCTCTAGTTTCACGGGCTCTTACGATGGTAATGGCTATGTCATTAAAAACCTAAACATTTATAGAATAAGTACAAATGCGGTAGGATTATTTGCTGCTACACAAAATGCAACTTTAAACAATGTTTGGTTGGAAAATATTGAAATTCGTGGAAATAGTTTAGTTGGAGGATTAATAGGTCAAAGTAATGGAGGTACGACTGTAAATAACTGTTCGGTTGTTGAAGGAAGCGTTAAAACAGATGGAAGCAATGCAGGGGGATTAATAGGGTATTCGAGTTATAGAAAAAACATTACTATAACTAATAGTTTAGTTATAGGTGTAGATGTTGAGGCTACTAGTTATGCTGGGGGATTAGTTGGATCTTTTTATCATTATGCAACTGATGCAACTAACCGACTTTCAAATTCCTATGTAGTGGGGGGAATAATAGCTGGGGGTTTTTATGTAGGAGGTTTAATTGGAGATGGGGCAAATATGACTATAGAAAATAGTTATAGTAACGCACTTATAGCAAGAGCATCTAGTAATTTAGGCGGAGCAATTGGATATAGCTTTAATACACTTACTGTTTCTAATCTATATTGGAATACAGAGACAAGTAGCCAATCTACAGGAGCTGGTGGTTATGGTAGTAGCGAAACTACAGGAAGAACCTCTGCGGAAATGCTTGCGGGAAGCTCAAATTATAGTGGTTTAAATTCCTCTAATTGGGATTTTCAAACGTCTTCGTATCCAACGTTAAATAATAGTACAATTCCTGCCAATACACAATCGCTTTATCAAGCAGGGGGTGGAATTCAATTAACCATGGAATCTTCTACAGGAGCTAATTTTTATATTGGTAGAACTAATAATGGACAAAGAGATACCTATGTAGATGCGAGTTCCTATACCTCTGAAGGAAGTGAATTATACATATTTGACGTAAATGGCTTTGCCGATAACGACACAAGCCGTGTAGATTTTTGGGATTGTACGGAAGGTTCAGGAGATACCATTCTTACTACTAGCGCTATTAATGGAACCAGTGTTACATTACAGTATGGTTCAGGAACTACAGGCGATAAAACGGCTTGGACAATGAGTGGTAATTGTACAATGGTACGTGCTTCTACAGGTAGCAATCCACTTACTGGAAATGTATTAGATTTAGAAGCTGTCCTGTCTAAAGGCGCAGAAAGTTACACTAGACGTTTTAAAATTACGTTTGAGTAAATAAGTAAAGTTATTTTTATAGTAAGAAGACCCTCGCCAAAAAGGTGGGGGTTTTTTTATAAATTATTTAGAATAGTGTATTTTTGCCACTCCATAAAAACTTAGTATTCTTGTCTTATTTAAAATTTCTTTTTTCAACTCGGTTAACAGCGATTCTATTTTTACTTTTTCCTACAGCTATGGCTATAGGGACTTTCGTAGAGAGTATTTATAATACAACTACAGCACGTATTTTAATCTATAACGCGTGGTGGTTTGAATTAATAATGTGTATGTTTTTTATAAATTTCATAGGAAATATTAAGAAATATAAACTCTTACGAAAAGACAGAATTGCTGTATTAGGACTTCACCTTTCTTTTATATTTATTTTATTAGGTGCTTTTGTCACACGCTATATAGGATATGAAGGGGTAATGCCCATCCGAGAAGGAGCTACAGAAAGTACTTTTTTATCAGAAAAAACCTATTTAACGGTTTTTGTAGATGGAGAGATTGAAGGGAAACCCTTAAGGCGAAAACTCCAAAAAAACGTATTACTTTCAGAATTTACACCCAATAAAAATCAGTTTTCTCTAAACTATAAGTATGGGGACAAGCCATTTAAAATTAGTTATAAGAAGTATCAAGAAAATGTAAGTGAAGATTTACTATTGGATGCCAAAGGAGATCGTTATTTAAAATTAGTGATTGCCAATGAGGGAAAACGAGAAAACTATTTCCTAAAAGAAGGGGAAGTAACCCCTGTTAAGAATGTACTTTTTAGTTTAAACAACCCTTTAGATAACGCAATTAATATAAAAGTAGAAAATGGGATTTATACAATTTCCTCACCGTTTGAAGGAAATTATTTACGAATGGCGGACCAAAAAAAGGGAGAAGTTCAAGCGAATGTATTTCAGCCTTTAGAGCTTCGCTCATTGTATACTATGGCTAATCTAAATTTTGTGTTACCTACACCACTGCTTCGCGGAAAAATTGGGTATACAAAAAACAATGTAGAAGAAACGACAGATAATGCTTTAACTTTAACTATTTCATATAATGGAATTACAGATTCACTTACCGTAATAGGCGGAAAAGGAACCGTGTTTCCCCCAAATAAAATACGGGTTGGCGATTTAGATTTTTCAGTGCAGTATGGCTCAATTCCTCTGTTGCTACCCTTTAAAATTAAATTAAATGATTTTATAGCTACTAAATACCCTGGGACAGAAAAAAGCTATTCTTCCTTTAAGAGTAAAGTCAGTGTAATAGATGACCAATCATATGATTATGATATATTTATGAATCATATTTTGTCACATAAAGGGTATCGTTTTTATCAATCTTCTTTTGATCCAGATGAGAAAGGCACAATTTTATCAGTAAATAACGATTTTTTTGGAACACTATTTACATATATAGGCTATTTCCTACTTTACTTTAGTTTGATAGGTGTATTCTTTATTGGAAAGACAAGGTTTAAAAATCTGTCCACCAAATTAAAAAAGATTAGAAAAAATAAATCAAAATACCTTTTACCCATACTGTTCCTCTTTTCATGGGGACTATTTTCTCAAACAAATACTCCAGCTCACAATTTTCAAAATGATTCTGTACTTCAAAAGATACATATAGATACCAAACACGCGTCAAAATTTGGAGAGATAGTTCTACAAGATAGTCAAGGTAGAATGAAACCCATAAATACTTTTTCCTCTGAATTATTGAGAAAGGTAAGCAAAAAAGACACCTATAAAGAGTTAAATTCAGATCAGGTATTATTGTCTATTTTATTGCACCCTAATATTTGGTATACTACACCCATTATCTATCTAAAAAGAGGTAATGATTCAATTCGAAACCTTATTGGCGTTCCCAAAAAAGCGAAACACGCAGCCTTACTTTCATTTTTTGATGGGGAAGGAAACTACAAAATTGCATCTCAACTTGAAGAAGCCTATAGAGCAGGAGTACCTAATCAGTTTCAAAAAGATTTTATAGAATTAGATAGACGTATAAATCTGTTTTATTCAGCATTAGAGGGTAAGATATTTAGAATTTTTCCAGTCCCAAATGACACAAACAATAAATGGGTTTCCTATCACGAAATACAAGAAAATAGGAATACATTTAAAGGGATGGATTCATTATATGTGCATAATATACTACCTATTTATGCAGAAACATTTTCAAAACCCCAAGTTGACTATACTAAAGCAGACGGAATTATTGAAAGTATTAAAGGGTTTCAAAAAAAACATGGCGAAAACGTTCTTCCTTCTGTGAAAAAGATTAAAGCAGAAATTGCCTACAATAAAATTAATATTTTCAATAAATTATATAAGTGGTATTTATACATCAGTTTGATTTTAATCACTTTGGGATTTATATTTATTTTCAACCAAAAGAAAATAATTTCATATTTGGTAAAGATTGGTTATGTAATTGTCATTCTGTTGTTTTTCATGCACACAATAGGCTTGGTAGCAAGGGGATATATTTCTAATCATGCACCCTGGAGCAATGCATACGAATCAATGATATACGTAGCGTGGGCGTTGCTTTTATTTGGATTAATATTTGGTAGAAAATCAACATTAACAGTAGCAGGGGCTAGTTTTGTAGCCTCAATTACCTTAATGGTCGCTCATTGGAATTGGTTAGACCCTTCAATTTCAAATCTACAACCCGTTTTAGATAGTTATTGGCTAATGATACATGTGGCAATTATAGTCGCTAGTTACGGCCCTTTTGCATTAGGAAAAATTATAGGGCTTATGACGCTACTTATGATTATATTTTCTAGGAAAAAGAATAATGAAAGTATTAATCTTCACATAAAGGAGTTAACTATTATTAATGAACTAACGTTGACAGTAGGTTTAGTGATGTTAGTGATAGGAAATTTTTTAGGAGGTATGTGGGCTAATGAAAGTTGGGGACGTTATTGGGGGTGGGATCCAAAGGAAACATGGGCACTAATAAGTATAATGGTGTATGCATTTGTCTTACATATGCGCATAATACCTGGATTAAAAAGTCTTTGGGCATTTAATATGATGAGTGTAATCGCTTTTGCCTCTATTTTAATGACTTATTTTGGTGTTAATTTTTACTTAGTAGGCTTACATTCTTATGCTAGTGGTGATAAAGTAATTACACCTACATTTATTTACTATTACGTAATAATTGAAATAATAATCGGAGTTTTATCATATTTAAAGTATAAAAAACTAAAATCAAATATAAAATAAAGTAGTACTTTTGTCGCTTATTTTATTTATACAATATGGCTAAAGAAAAAAAGTTTGATTTTATAGAAAAGGGATCAGGAAGAACAATAATTATTTTACATGGTTTAATGGGAGGACTAAGTAATTTTGATTATTTCATGAACACGATTTATAAAGAAAATTATCGTTTAATATTTCTAAAATTGCCTGTATATACCATTACTTATTCAAAAGCAAATATTACCAATTTAGTTAAATATTTACATAAATTCATAAAACAATATGAGATAAAAGACTGTGTTTTACTTGGAAATTCAATGGGTGGGCATGTTGGATTATCTTATGCTAATCAGTATCCAGAAAATGTGGGAGGTCTAATACTTTCAGGAAGTTCTGGTTTATATGAAAATTCCTTTAATGACTCCTATCCAAGGAGAGGTTCGTATGATTATATTGAAAAGAAAACACAAGAAGTTTTTTATGATAAAAAAACGGCAACCAAAGAATTAGTTGATGAAATTTATGAAATTGTGCAGGATAGAACAAAATTAATAAGGATTATTAGTTTTGCTAAAAGTGCCATTAATCATAATATGGAAAAAGATTTACCGAATATAAAAGTTCCCACAGCAATAATTTGGGGTAGAAATGACATTGTTACACCCCCAGATGTAGCAGAAACATTTGATACACACCTTCCTAATTCAAGCCTTTATTGGCTAGATAAATGTGGCCATGCTCCCATGATGGAACATCCTGAAAAATTTAATGAAATAACTTTAGAGTGGCTTAAGGAAAATAATCTATAATTATTTTGTGAAAATTATTACAGCAGAATTTGTAGGAAGCTTTAATAAATTCAATCAATTTCCTAAAAACAACTTTCCTGAAATCGCATTCATTGGTAGGTCTAATGTAGGCAAGTCTTCATTAATAAATATGCTATGTCAAAAGAAGAACCTAGCAAAGACTTCTTCTACTCCTGGAAAGACACAACAAATTAACTTTTTTAATATTAATTCTGAGTGGTTTTTAATTGATTTACCAGGATATGGCTATGCTAAAACTTCTAAATCAACTAAAAAGGAATTTCAGCATAATATGAGCGAATACTTAAAGAAAAGAAACAATTTATTATTTGCTTTTCTTCTAATAGACATTAGACTGCCTGCACAAAAAATAGATTTAGAATTTATGGAATGGTTACACGAAAATGTAGTTCCATTTGCTTTGATATTTACTAAGTCTGATAAAATATCTTCAATAACAAAAATAGATACAAACATTGCAAATTATAAAGAAGAATTGTCTAAAAAATGGGATATACTCCCAGATTATTTAATTACATCATCAGCTAAAAAAGAGGGGAGAGATAAAGTAATGAATTATGTTGAAGAATTATTAAAATTGAATAAAATTTAAATTATTTTTGCGCATAAATTAAATTAAATATTATGAAATTAAAATTATTATTTTTATTGACTTTGGTCAGCTACTTTAGTGTAGCACAACTACAAACACCTGTACCTAGCCCTGCAGCAAAAGTTAAACAAGTGGTAGGTCTTACAGATGTTAAAGTTGAATATTCTCGCCCAAGTATGAAAGGGAGAGAAATTTTTGGTGGATTAGTACCTTATGATAAAATATGGCGTACTGGAGCAAACCAAAATACAACTATCACTTTTGGTGACGATGTAATGTTAAATGATGTACCTGTAACGGCTGGTACTTATGCGATTTATACTATACCATCTGAAGAAAAATGGACTTTTATCCTTTATTCAAAAACAGATAACTGGGGAGTAGCTAATCCTTGGGAAGAAGACAAGGTAGTCGCTAAGTTTGTAGTTACTGCTAATAAAAAAGAAAAAGCAGTAGAATCTTTTAGTATTTGGTTTTCTAATTTAACGATGGAAAGCGCAAAACTTAATTTTGCATGGGAAAATGCACATGTAGCTTTTAAAGTAATCACTCCAGCAATTGAAAAATCAGAAGCAAGCATTAAAGAAACATTAAGTAAAGATGATGCAAAAGCACAAGAATTTTATCAAGCAGCAGCTTTCTACTACGGAATAGAAAAAGATTATGAACAAGCAGCAAAATGGATGGCTACAGCTGTTGAAAAGAAAGATGATGCGTTTTGGTTTTACCGTCAACAATCACTTATTTTAGCTAAACTAGGAGATAAAGAAAGCGCTATCAAAGCGGCTGAAAAATCTGTTGAGTTAGCACAAAAAGCGGGAAATGAAGACTATGTAAGAATGAATAAGGCGTCAATAAAAGAATGGAGTATGGAAGGAGAAATGATGGACAGCGACAAAAAAATGATGGGAGACAAAAAGATGAAGAAATCCAAAAAAATGAAAAAAGAGAAAATGTAAAATAGTTACATTTAATACTTTAAAAAGCCCGCTATTCTTAGTGGGCTTTTTTTATTGAATCTAATAAGACTTGGATTAGATAACTTAATAATACGGTTAGTAAAGCAAACGCATTCAACCACAAATAACTGATGCTTTCTCGATAATTAAAAAAGACATAGAACACGATAATTTGCGTAATAATAGCACCATAAAAGACCGCTTTAGCTTTCACTTTTTTCAAGAAAAAGGCGACGAGGAAAATACCAAGTATCGTTCCATAAAAAAGGGAACCTATGATATTTATAAACTCAATCAAATTATCTGTAAGACTTGTAAAAAATGCGAAAAAGATGGCGATAAAACCCCACAAAAAAGTAAAAAACTTAGAAGCTTTTACATAATGTGTGTCGCTTTTTTTCTCCACATTTCTCTTGTATAGGTCTATAATAGTGGTACTGGCTACGGCATTTAATTCTGCAGCAGCAGAGCTCATGGCGGCTAAGAATATAACAGCAATTAATAGTCCAACAAGTCCCGTAGGTAAATTTTCTAATATATAATGGATAAAGACGTAATCTTTGTCATTGCTCTCTACATTGGGTATCGTATCTATGTATTCTTTCGCTAAATTTCGCTGTTTTACTTCCTTGTTTTGTAATTTCAAATATTGTTTTTGCAGCTCCTCATTATCAAAAAAAGTAGGGGAGAGGAGCACTTCTTTCTTTTGTGTTTGTGTTTGTTTATTGTAGTTTTCTAAAATCTTAAAATCTGACGCATGCTTTGTTTCTTTTACGCTTTCTACAGCCTTAGGATTGAAGTGAATAGGCGTTGTTTTGTATTGATAAAAGACAAATACCATTACCCCAAGCAATAATATAAAAAACTGCATTGGGATTTTAAGAAAGGCATTTAGTAGTAAACCTGTTTGGCTTTGTTTTAGACTTCTGCCTGATAAATAGCGTTGTACTTGACTTTGGTCAGTGCCAAAATAGGAAAGGGATAGAAAAATACCGCCAAGGATTCCAGACCAAATGGTATACCTGTTTTTTAAATTAAAAGAAAAATCTAATAAGTTTAATTTATTATTAATCCCTGCAATTTTCATCGCATCTATAAATCCTACTTGCTCAGGAAGTCCATTTATAATAAAAAAGAAAGCGATAAAAATACCACAGAAAATCACTAGCATTTGCTGCTTTTGCGTGATGTTTACTGCTTTAGTGCCTCCTATCAGTGTATAAAAAATAACTAGAGAACCAATACATAGAATAAGAATTTTAATATTCCATCCCAATAAGACATTAAAGATTATTGCTGGTGCATATATAGTGATACCAGCAGCCAAGCCACGTTGGATAAGAAAAAGTAACGCTGTTATTAATCTAGTTTTGTAGTCAAACCTGCTTTCAAGAAACTCATAAGCAGTGTATACTTTTAATTTGTGGTAAATAGGTAAAAAGAAAAGACAAATTATTATCATGGCAAAGGGTAGTCCAAAATATATTTGAATAAATCCCATACCCTCATTAAAGGCTTGTCCCGGAGTAGAGAAAAAAGTAACGGCACTTGCTTGAGTCGCCATTACTGAGATACCCACCGTCCACCAACTTGATTGATTTCCTCCTTTTAAGTAGTCTTTAATCGTCTTGTTTTTCCGTGTTTTCCAACTGCCATAGACAACTATACCTACTATCGTGACACCCAATGTAATCCAATCTAATATGCCCATCTTATGAAAAATATGTCATTAAAAAGTAAAACGAAAACCAATAGCAAAGAATAGTAATAATCAAATAGGTATATATCTTTTTCCAGTGCATAGAAAGGCAAAGGTAATTAAAAAGTATTTTAAAAATATTTTATAATTATCAATTATAGAAATAATCTATATTTTTCCTATTTTTGCGGTGCTAAAAATCCACGTATTTTCTTATGCTAGAAAAATTACAAACTATAAAGGAACGTTTTGAAGAAGTGTCTGAACAAATCTCTGACCCTGAGATTATTTCTGACCACAAAAAATATATTCAATTAAACAAAGACTATAAAAATCTTAAAGAGATAGTTGATAAAGGGGAGGAGTACCGTGTATTATTGTTGAATATTGAAGAGGCTGAGGAAATAATTAAGGATGCAAGTGATAAGGAGATGGTGGAAATGGCAAAAATGCAATTGGATGAATCTAAGGAAAAACTTCCAGCATTAGAGGATGAGATAAAATTGATGCTCGTGCCTAAAGACCCTGAAGATAGTAAAAATGTGGTGATAGAAATTAGAGCAGGTACGGGAGGAGATGAGGCAAGTATATTTGCAGGAGATTTATATAGAATGTACACGAAATATTGTGAAAACAGAGGTTGGAAAACGAACGTGATGGACATAAGCGAAGGTACTTCTGGAGGATTTAAAGAAGTAATCTTTGAAGTCACAGGGCAAGAAATATATGGGATTATGAAGTTTGAATCTGGCGTGCATCGTGTGCAACGAGTCCCACAGACAGAAACACAAGGACGGGTACATACTTCTGCCGCTACGGTGATGGTACTACCAGAAGCAGAAGAATTTGATGTAGAAATAGATATGAATGATGTGAGAGTAGATTTTTTCTGTTCTTCAGGACCTGGAGGGCAATCAGTGAATACTACATATTCTGCGGTACGATTGACTCACGAACCCACTGGAATTGTCACTCAATGTCAAGACCAAAAGTCACAACACAAGAATAAAGATAAAGCATTAAGGGTACTTCGTTCTAGATTATACGAACTAGAGTTAAGTAAAAAGATGGAAGAAGACTCTGCTAAAAGAAGTTCGCTAATTTCCTCAGGCGATAGGTCTGCAAAAATACGTACGTATAATTATTCACAAGGACGTGTAACAGACCATAGAATTGGACTAACGCTTTACGATTTGCAAAACATCATCAATGGGGATATCCAAAAGCTTGTAGATGAGTTGCAATTAGCAAACAATGTTGCAAAATTAAAAGCAGCAACTGAATAAGAAATTTTATATGAACCTTAGCCAATTATCACAAGAAATACAAAACAAAAAATCTTTTCTTTGTGTAGGTTTAGATGTAGATATAGAAAAAATACCCGCACATTTAAGGAATTTATCAGACCCTATTTTTGAATTTTGTAAGCAAATAGTAGATGCTACTCATGAATACGCTGTTGCATATAAACCAAACATTGCTTTTTTTGAGGTATACGGTGCTGATGGATTTAAGAGTTTAGAAAAAGTAGCGAAGTATATAAAAGAGAAATATCCGTCACAATTTTTAATAGCAGATGCCAAAAGAGGAGATATAGGAAATACATCAACTAGATATGCAAAGACTTATTTTGAGACATATCCCTTTGATGCGATTACACTTTCGCCATATATGGGCTCAGATTCAATAACTCCGTATTTACAATTTAAAGATAAATTTGCTATTCTTCTTGCGTTAACTTCTAACGATGGAGCTAAAGATTTTCAGTTACAAAAAGTGGGAGAGAAAAGGGATTTATTATACCAAGAAGTAATTAAGACTTCACAGCAGTATGAAAATGCCGATAGATTAATGTATGTTGTTGGCGCAACAAAAAATAGTCATTTGAAAGAAATACGAAAAAGTATTCCTAATGCCTTTTTGTTAGTGCCAGGGATAGGAAAGCAAGGGGGAGATTTACAACAAGTTATTGAAAACGGAATGACTCCAGAAGGGGGTTTATTGATAAATTCATCAAGAGGGATAATCTATAAAGATAATAGTAAGAATTTTGCTAAAGTAGCTTGTGAAGAATCTAGAAAGCTACAAAAAGAAATGGCAAAGCATCTATAACATTTAATAAAAATTATGACTTTAATAAAATCTATATCAGGAATAAGAGGGACAATTGGAGGAAATACTGAAACTAACTTGACGCCCTTAGATATTGTGCGTTTTACGGCATCCTATGGAACTTGGTTAAAAAAAGAGTATTCCGCTACAAACCTAAAAGTAGTAATTGGACGAGATGCGCGTATTTCTGGAGAAATGGTACACGGATTGGTCAGTCAAACTTTAGTAGGATTGGGTATAGATGTGATAGATGTAGGACTTTCAACAACTCCTACAGTAGAAATGGCAGTTATTTTAGAAAACGCAAATGGCGGTATTGTACTTACAGCAAGTCATAACCCAAAACAATGGAATGCCTTAAAATTATTAAACCACAAAGGGGAGTTTATAAACGCAAAAGCTGGTGAAACTATCTTGGAATTAGCAAAAAATGAAGATTTTACTTTTGCAGAAGTAGAAAACTTAGGAGAAACAAAGATAGTAGATGATTATATAGATAGGCATATAAAGGAGATTTTAAAACTTGATTATGTTAAGTTGGATGCTATAAAGAAAATGAAACTAAAAGTAGTAGTAGATGGGATTAATTCTACTGGAGGAATAGCCGTTCCTAAGTTGTTGGAACAATTTGATGTAGAGGTTGTACCTTTATTTTGCGAGCCCACGGGTGATTTTGCTCACGACCCTGAGCCTTTAGAAAAAAATTTAACATCGATATCCAAAGCGGTTAAAATGTACAATGCGGATTTTGGAATAGTAGTAGATCCAGATGTAGACAGGTTGGTGTTTATTGACGAAAAAGGAGTCATTTTTGGAGAAGAATACACCTTAGTTGCTTGTGCAGATTACATTCTTTCTAAAGAAAAGGGAAATACGGTGTCTAACCTTTCCTCTTCAAGAGCATTGAGGGATATTACTGAGAAAAAATACGGAATGGAGTACAAGGCGAGTGCCGTTGGAGAAGTGAATGTCGTGGAAATGATGAAAGACGTAAATGCCGTAATAGGAGGGGAAGGCAATGGGGGGATAATTTATCCTAAACTTCATTATGGACGCGATGCATTAGTGGGAATAGTATTTTTCCTATCCTTACTTGCTGAAAAAAAGATAAAAGTATCTGAACTTAAAAAAGAATACCCACATTACTTTATGAGTAAAATGAAGATGACGCTCTCAGATTCAGTAGATATAGATTTGCTCCTTCAAAAAGTTGCTGAAAAATATAATGAGGAACAAATTAATACTATTGATGGAGTAAAAATTGATTTTGAAAACCATTGGGTACATCTTAGGAAATCTAATACTGAACCTATCATTCGTATATATTCCGAAGCTTTAAGTCAAGAAAAAGCAGATAAAATAGCCACGGATTTAATCAAAGAAATAGAAACCTTAATTTAAGTATCCCTTTTGTGTTTGAACCTATCGTGTGTCCATAGATACTGGGTTGGATCTTCTTTGATTTGTGCTTCTAATTTATCAATAAAAGTATCTGTAATTTTATGTTCTTTTTCTGTTATAGGATTTTCAGAAATTAGGGAAAAAGAAATAGAATAATGCCCTCTTTTAGTTCTTTGTGTTTTCGCAAAAATTACAGGCAAATCATATTTTTTAGCAATTCGCTCTGCCCCTCTAAAAACAGGCACTGTAGTACCCATAAAAGGCCTCCAGTAGTTATTTGGTCTTAACTGAGGTAGTTGGTCTCCAATGAGAGTATACACCGCATTATTATCTTCTTTATACTGATTTAAAACACTGTATAATTTATAGCGTGAAATAAGTAACGTATTAAATTTACTACGAGTTTTTAATATAAAATCGTTAAAATACTTATTTGTCAATGGCGTATATACCGCAATGCTATTTGTAAATTGCACCTCTTTTCTAGCGAAAATTAACCACTCCCAATTTGCAAAATGACCACATAGTAAAATGACACTTTTTTTATCCTTAAATTGATTAATTACGTTTAAGTTTTCTAATTTTAACCGAGCATCAATTTGCTTTTGCGAAACAGATACAGTTTTTAACATTTCTAAAAAAACATCACAAAAATTCAAGTAAATTTTCCATTCCATTTTTTTTCGCTCTTCTGAGGATTTGTTTGGGAAGGCTAGGTCTAAATTTTTACGAATTATCTTTTTTCTATAACCAAGTACTTTATAAATGACAAAGCAAAAAAACTCTGACAATCTATACAAAAAGAAAAAAGGAAGTATAGAGATTAGTATGATGAATGGATAAATTGCAATAAAAGTGAGCCGATGTTTCAATTTCTTCTAGATACTTATATATTTGTATTTATTGAATAATAGATGTCAATTTAATTAATCTTATGCCCTTATCTGTTTTAATTATCATCGCTGCAAATATATTACTTTCTTTTAAAGGATTTAACGATAAAATATTTTTTTATAAGTATGCATTTACTATCTCTGGAATTAAGAATAAAGAGTACACTCGTTACTTAAGTAGTGGTTTTTTACATGTAGATATAACCCATCTTTTTTTTAATTTATTTGCGCTATACACTTTTGCAGATGTAGTAATTTATTCATTCGGTGAAATTCACTTTTGTATCCTATATGTGTTGTCCCTCTTAGCAGGAAATAGTTTTGGATATTTATTCCACAAAAAAGACTCTTCTTATATCGCCGTTGGAGCGAGTGGAGCCGTTATGGGTGTGGTTTTTGCAGCTATTTTATTACAACCTCAGATGAGTCTATTTCTATTATTTATCCCTATTCCCATACCTGCTTATGTTTTTGCAATTGGATATTTGCTTTATACTTTATATGGAATGAAAAAACAAAATGACGCTATTGGTCATGCTGCGCATCTAGGCGGAGCGATTGGAGGTATTGTATATACAATAATTCTCTTTCCAAATACAATACTACAATCTAAAGAGATTTTATTTATCCTACTTGGATTGGGAGTGATAACGTATATCGCTTTTAGAAAAAAATAAGGGCTTATTTAGAAACGCCTAATAACAAAGATATTCTTTCCTCTAACGCGTCCCCTTTCAAATTTGCAGCAATGACTACTCCATTCTCGTCCAATAGGAAGGAAGCTGGAATAGAGGTGATATTATATTGTTGCGCAATAGGTTCTTTCCAAAATTTCAAATTAGATACTTGTGGCCATACTAATCCGTCATCCTTAATGGCTTGTATCCAATTGTCATAATCTTTATCTAAAGAAACACCTACTATTTCAAAGCCGTGCTGGTTATATTTATTATATAAACGCACTAAATTTGGATTTTCAATTCTACAAGGTTTACACCAAGCTGCCCAAAAATCAATCAAAGTAACTTTTTTAATTGTGTTTTCTAATGAAACCGTTTCTCCTACAGAATTTGGAGCCGTAAAGTTGGGTGCTTTTCTTCCTATGGTTACACTTGGGGGTTCATTTATAAAAGTATTAATTTTTTGACCTACTTTAGATTTTTTTAGACGAGGGGTAAGTTTTTCATAATAACTAATAATACTATCTATTGATAATAGATTATTATCAACGAATTTTTCTAATATTATAAGCGCAATAAAGGAATTTGTTTTGTCTTTTATAAAATTCACTTCGTATTCTTTAACTTCTTCTTGAATACCATCAAATTCTTTAATTATAGTTTTTTGCATGGCAGTATCTTCGGCGTTTATTGCTTCATTCATGATTTTATTAATCTCTGTTATTCTCTTTGAAAATATTTTTGTTTCCAAAGCGTATAACTCAAAATCCTCGTTTGAAACAGTACCTGTTGCGCTAGATGCATAAATACTATCTTTGTACAATTGCACTTTTATATTTCCTGATTCTATGATTACAGGGATGTTTGAACGCCCATCTTCTAACAATAAGAATTCCATATAGGGATATTCAAAATTTCCAGTAAACTTGAATGAGTTATTTTTAACTTCTGTTGAGTCTAAATAGAGTAGTGCCCCTGAGTCTCCATCTACCTTACTTCTGTATATTTTCACTCCATCTTCAAAATCTGTATTTCCTGTAATAGTGAAACTATTAGGAGCATTGTAACAAGAAAGGAATAACGAAAGAAATAATAGAACTATAAATTTATACATGTGATTATTTTTTTAAGTGCCAAAAATACAATTGTTTTTATATTCAGGTAATGATTTTTAATTTAAGTTATTGATAAAATTCGGTTGTTTCCTTCATCTTCAATTTTAATACGATGTATCTCGTTTGGAAGTAAAGAAGGTATTTTCTCAGCCCATTCTAGCAAACAAATATTTCCTGAATCCAAATACTCTTCTACTCCAATATCTGAAGCTTCTGTTTCGCTATTTAATCGGTAAAAATCAAAATGATAAACGAGACCTTTTTTATGGGTAAGGTATTCATTGACTAGAGAAAAAGTAGGGCTACTGACCCCAGTTTCAGTTTGCCATAAGTCTAATAATGCGCTAATTAATGTAGTTTTTCCAATACCCATAGGTCCTTGGAAAGATATAATTGGATAGGTAATATTTTTGTCAAGCCAAGCAGCGGCTTCATTAATTGTATCTAAAGAATAGGAGAACAAAATTGAATATTTTTAATGGTAAATGGTTGATTAAAATTATATTACAAAAATATAATAATTTTATTTATTTACTATTTTTACAGAATTGAAAAAAAACATCATTTTACTGGCTTCTGGGAGTGGGAGTAATGCAGAAAAAATAGTACTGCACTTTAAAAACAATCCCATAATTTCAATAGCATGCGTGTATTGTAATAGAGAAAATGCAGGGGTGTTTGAACGTATGGACAAATTAAATATCCCATGTAAATATGTAACAAAAGAGGATTTTTTTACTGAAACATTTTTAACTATTTTAAAAGACAAAGAACCTTCTCTAATAATATTAGCAGGGTTCTTACTAAAAATACCCATATCGTGGGTTACTGCTTTCCCCAATAAAATTATTAATTTACATCCCTCGCTACTCCCAAAATACGGGGGCAAAGGAATGTATGGAAAACATGTGTTTAAAGCGATACTTGAAAATAATGAAAGTGAATCTGGAATTACAATACACTATGTCAATGAGAATTTTGACGAAGGAAAAATAATTTTTCAAGCAAAAACTACCCTTACAGAAAATGACACATTGGACACTTTACAGCTAATAACACAAAAGTTAGAACACAAATACTATCCTTTAATTATTGAGGAGATTTTAACTCAACATGACAAATAAAATTCATATTTATACGGATGGGGCGTGCTCTGGCAACCCAGGTAAAGGAGGCTATGGTATTGTTATGGAATGGGTAGGTACTTCCTATGTAAAGGAATTTTCTGAAGGATATCGCCATACTACAAACAACAGAATGGAGTTATTGGCGGTGATAGTCGCTTTAGAAAAAATTACTAGAAAAGGATTGGAGGTAGTCGTTTATTCTGATTCAAAATATGTGGTAGATGCTGTAGAAAAAAAATGGCTTATGGGTTGGCAAAAAAAGGGATTTAAGGGGAAGAAAAACGAAGACTTATGGAGGCGCTTTTTCGTTGTTTATCGAAAACATGCTATTTCTTTTCAATGGGTAAAAGGACATAATAACCATCCCCAGAACGAGCGCTGTGATTCGTTAGCAGTATTGGCATCACAAAGAGAAAATTTAAAAAGGGATACTTTTTTTGAAAAAGAAAATAAAAGAGAAGGGACTAATACTATATTTGCAAAATGAAGAATACATTATTAATTGTAGGAACGATAGCTTACGATGATATCAGCACCCCTTTTGGGAGTACACAAAAAACATTGGGAGGAGCGGCAGTTTATAGCAGTTTGGCGGCTAGTTATTTTTCTCTGAATGCGCAAATTGTTTCTGTAGTAGGAAATGATATTGATTCTGCCTATTTAGCAGCGCTTAAAAGTAAAAACATAGACATCTCTGGGATTGAAAAAATAGAGGATATGCGTACTTTTTATTGGAAAGCAAAATATCATAACGATATGAACACAAGGACTACTTTAGATACGCAGCTAAATGCCTTTCAAAATTTTAATCCCGTATTATCAGATAATTATCAAAATGCTGATATGCTCTTATTGGGAAATTTAGACCCAGACATACAGATAAGCGTTCTCAATCAGCAACAGAATCGTCCGAAATTAGTTATGCTAGACACGATGAATTTTTGGATATCGCAATCGCTAAATTCGTTACAAAAAGTATTGAAAATGGTAGATATAGTGTGTATAAATGATGAAGAGGCGAGGCAACTTAGTCAAGAACACTCCTTGTTGAAATCTGCAAAATACATTCAAAATTTAGGGGCAAAGTATGTGATTATAAAAAAAGGGGAACACGGAGCGATGTTGTTTTTTGAAGATCAAATATTTATAGTTCCAGGACTTCCCTTAAGTGAAGTTGTTGATCCTACAGGTGCAGGAGATAGTTTTGCAGGAGGAATCATGGGATTTCTCACAGAAAAAAACACCGTAGATATAGAGAGTATTAAATTAGCGATGGTATATGGGTCTACCTTAGCCTCCTTTACAGTTGAGAAATTTGGAACAGAAAACATTTTTTCATTGACTAAAGAAAAGATAGCACAGAGACTACATTTTTTTAAAAATCTTACTCAATTTGAATTAGAAATTTGACAATAATATAAAACATAAATGAGCGAACTTATTAAACACGAATGCGGATTTTCCCTTATTAGATTAAAAAAAGATTTATCTTTTTATAAAGAAAAATACGGAACTTATTTATATGGGATAGATAAGATGTTTTTGATGATGCAAAAGCAACACAATAGAGGACAAGATGGGACTGGGTTTGCAAGTATAAAAATGGATATGAGCCCTGGAAACAGGTATATCAGTCGTCTGCGTTCAAAAGATAAAAACTCAATACAGCATGTGTTTTCTAAGATTATGGATAGAATTCATAAGAGTGTAGACGGCGATATAGAAAATATTAAAGATATAAATACACTCAAGGAAAGTCTTCCATATATAGGTGAATTAATGTTAGGGCATGTACGTTATGGTACCTTTGGAAAAAATAATTTAGAATCTGTTCACCCTTTTTTGAGACAAAATAATTGGATGCATAGGAACCTAATATTGGCAGGAAACTTTACAATGACAAACACACAGGAACTCTTTGAAAATCTTGTACAGTTAGGTCAACATCCTAAAGATAGAGTAGATACTATTACTATTATGGAACGAATTGGTCATTTTTTGGATGACGAAGTAGATAATATTTACAGAGAATTGAAAAAGGAAGGTATTAATAAGAGGGATGCCTCTCCCTTAATCATTGATAAATTAAATATTCCAAAAATATTAAAAGAATCGGCTAAAAAATGGGATGGGGGTTATGTTATCGCAGGTATGATTGGACATGGAGACGCCTTTGTGCTGAGAGATAGCAGGGGTATTCGCCCTGCATATTATTACGAAAACGATGAAGTAGTCGTTGTAGCCTCAGAACGCCCAGCGATACAAACAGTATTTGAAGCCTCTTTTAATAAAGTGAAACCTGTTCCACCGGGTAGCGCTTTGATTGTTAAGAAGAATGGACAACTTTCTATTTCAAATATTTTAGAACCTGCCAAAACGCAATCATGTTCATTTGAACGTATTTATTTTTCTAGAGGGACAGACTCAGAGATTTATAATGAGCGAAAAAAATTAGGAGAATTGTTGTTGCCAGAAGTATTGTCTGCTATAAATGAAGATGTGAAAAATACCGTTTTTTCCTTTATTCCCAATACTGCTGAAACGGCATTTTTTGGAATGGTTAACCATTTGCAATTATATATTAATCAAAATATAAAAGCACACTTGCAAAATGAATCAATAGATAAAACTACCATAGAAAAATTATTAGACACATCCATTAGGATTGAGAAAATAGCGGTTAAAGATTTAAAATTACGAACCTTTATTTCTGAAGATTCTGGAAGAGATAGTTTAGTAGAACACAGCTATGATATCACCTATGGAGTGGTTAAACCTACTGATAATCTTGTAATTATAGATGATAGTATTGTAAGAGGAACTACATTGAAAAAAAGTATTTTGAAAATGTTAGCAAAATTGAACCCTAAAAAAATAATTATTCTTTCTAGTGCACCACAGATAAAATATCCAGATTGTTATGGGATAGATATGGCTAAAATTGAAAATTTTATTGCTTTTCAAGGAGCAATTGCTCTTCATAAAGAAAAAGGCACTTATAAGGAAACAATAGATAAAATATATAAACAATGTGTGCTATCTTTGAATGAAGATATCATTACAGAGAATTGTGTTAAACAATTATATAGTCCCTTTACAGATAAAGAAATATCTAAAAAAATAGGCGAGTTGCTTTCCAAAGAAGTATCTCATATTCCTGTAGAAATTATTTATCAATCCGTAGAAAACTTGCGTTTGGCTTGTCCTAAAAATACAGGGGATTGGTATTTTACTGGGGATTATCCTACTCATGGAGGAAATAGAGTAGTTCATAAATCATTTATCAATTTTTATGAAGGAAAAAATAATATAAGAGCCTATTAAAAAATGATAAATATTAATAAACATAAAAATTTTTATCTATTTGTATTTTTATGTTTATTGATTATTAGTTGTAAAACTCCAAAGCAACCTATTATAGAAGTTATTCTTATAGATTTTGAAGATATAGATAACTCAGAAGTCAAAATATTTTCACTAACTCCACAAACTACTTCTATAGAATCAGAGATTTCCTTTGAAAATACTGTTTTAATTACACAACATGGGCATATTTATAGTTCCACTGAAAAAGATGATTCACTTATCTATGATACTAATAATCCAAATATATTTAGGACAGAATTAGGAGTAAAACAAAAACAAGGGAATTTTATTTCTAATATTAGAGACCTTAAAGTAGGCATGACATATTATGTAAAAGCATATGTAATTATTCAGGGTAAAATATTCTATTCTAAACAAAATAATTTTACTACGCCAACAGCTCCTTCAGTAGATATCACTACCATTCAAAATATTACTTCTTCAGGAGCACAATTATTAGTGAATATTTCATTTTTAGGTACAAGTTCTGTATTATCTCATGGTGTTGTTTGGGCAATCTCAGGAAATGGTATTCCTACTTTAAATAATACTTCTCATTTCTCGAATAATTTGGGAGCAACTTCTGGAGGCACTTTTACTACTTCTATTACGGGTTTAAGTTCTAATTCAACGTATTACATCAGAGCATATGCTTCAAATACTGAGGCTGTTTCTTATAGCCCTCAACGGAATTTCACTACTCTAACCCATGGAAGTTCCAATGTTAGTGCTATTGCTCCTACAGTAAGTATTACTTCGTTAACTACAGAATTATCAGGGTCAAATGCGTCCATTTCAATAATCGCTAATTTAGAATATGAAGGAAGTAGTAAGGTAAAACAACATGGATTTACTTGGTCAACTTCCACAGATCCTAATATAGATGATGCAAATGACTCAAAGGTATTACTTGGAAATAAAGAGGAAATAGGAACTTTTTCTACTACAATAAATGGACTTTCTCCAAACACTTTATACTATATAAAAGCTTTTGCTACTAATGATGAAGTAAATAGATATAGTCTACAACAAACTATTGTTACGGCAAATACAAATGTAATTTCAGGTAATTATTTAGAATTAGAAGGTGCCTCATTAAATTTTGGAGCGGTTGCTGTTAATTCAACACATAAAAAGAAAGTACTCTTAAATAATACTACTGGTAATTCTATAACTATCACTAGTGTTTCTTTACCCAGTGGCTATACAACTGACTGGAGTGGGGGAGTAATAACAGCATTGTCTGGGAAAGAGATAACAATTAGCTATAATCCAATAAATTCTACATCCTACAATGGAAATTTAATTTTTAATCATGCCCTTGGGTCTTATAGTAGTCCTATTTTAGGAAGTGCGAGGGTGAGTAATTATAATGCTATTACAGGAAACACACTTACCTCTGCAGGAAATACAAATCCTTATTCTTTATGGGCAAATGGGAACAATTCTTGGGTGCTTGATTATAGTGATGATAAAATATATGTGTATAATTTATCCAACAGTAATAGAGAAAATGAAAAGGAATTTTCTTTAACGATTGAAAATGCTAATCCGTATAGCATATGGGCAGATGGCGCTACAATGTATGTGTCAGATAGGACTGACGACAAAGTGTATGCCTATAAGCTTTCAGATGGAAGCAACCTATCTGGAAAAGAATTTGATTTGCATTCAAGTAATGGGGATGCAACTGGAATTTGGTCGGATGGACTTACCTTATGGGTATCAGATATTTCTGATGATAAAATATATGCGTATAATATAAATAGCGGAACAAGACAAGAAAGTAAAGAGTTTAATTTGCATTCAGATAATGCAAGCCCTTATGGGTTATGGTCAGACGGCACTACTTTATGGGTGATAGATAATACAGACATAAAAATCTATGCATATAATCTGTCAGATGGCACAAGACAAAATAGTAAAGAAATCACTTTAGATTCAGCAATCACAAGTCCTACAGGGATATGGTCTGATGGTACTACTATGTGGATAGTAGATAAAGGTACAGATAAAATCTATACAGCTTTGTTGCCTTGAAAAATTTAAATTGAGTAAATAAATAATTAAATAGAAAATGAAAATATCAAAAACATTCTTTTTATTCACACTATTATTAATCTTTTTTAGTTGTACAACAAATAATAATGAGAATGAATCAGAGCCTTCTTTATCGTATCCATTGAGGATGGATATTCAAAAATTTATTCAATTAACATCAAATATACCCTATAAGTGGAAGGGTGATTATTATGATTATAACAATGATGAAACTCCAGACTTTATAACGATAAATAATTCTAATGGAAATTTAGAAATTTATTCTGGAACTTCAAATACATTTAATCAAATTTTATCATACAATAAATTGAAAAATATTGATGTAATAAAACAAGCAAATGTTGAACCATCAGATTCTTTAAATCGCTCAACATCTATCCTTGTAGATTTAGACAATAATGGCATTGATGAAGTGATTACAAATCTTCAAGGAGAGTGGTTTGACGCACCCAATTTCAATAATGGAGATTGGAATAACGATGGAATTCCAAATGGATTTTTTCATGGTCCTATGTTAGTAATTTACGATAATGACAATGTGAAGATATTTGACACTGTTCCCTCTCAAAAATTTGGTAGCCTTTTTTCAATAGATTTTAATAATGATGGATACAATGATTTAGTAGATGCTGATCCCGCTACAGTTTATAATTCAAAACTCAATATTTATTACAATGACATGAAAGGGAATTTGCAATCTGCGCAACCTTTGAGCAATATAAAAAAGGAACTTTCAGTTTGGTTTAATCCACAATTCATTGATTTAAATAACGATGGATACAAGGACTTTGTAGGAGACCATAATGCCATAGAAATCAACTACGGCACCTCAGACTCTTCTACGTATAAGTACGAGTTGATAACATATGATGGACCGCAAATAGATGATGATTGTAACGGCACACCGCCTCTTCATCCAAATCAATCTAACCAACCCTTATTTGAATATATTTTACCAGTAGACATTGATGGAGATAATATTTTAGAAATATTTGCTTCAGTTGGGTATAATAGGTGTAACAGGCACAAAGAATTAGTGATGTATAAATCTGATGGAAATGGTTATTCTATAAATAAAAACTTAGGATTTTATGTAGAACATTATATGACAACTACGCAAATTAGATTAGTTGCTAAAGATTACGATAATGATGGTGATATGGATATATTCACTCAGTTTTTTTATACATCGGGATGTAATAATTTGACGGACAATTCTTCTGGTGAAGAGGCAAATGGATTTTTTTGGAAAAACAATAATGGAACTCTTGTAAAGACTACGTATGAATTTTGTGAATAATATTTTATTATTTAACAAAAAATAGAATACCTTTATAAAATTAAATTATAAATCTACTTCATAAATGAATCTATCAAATTATTCCTTCCTAATTTTATTAGTATCCCTTTTTATTAGTTGTACAAATAATAATAATCAAGAAGAAGAGGAGAATTGTACCACAGATCAAATGTTGAGTACAGCAAGAGGTGCGTGTACTGAAACATTGTCTTTTGCATCCGAATATCAAGAGAGTAAAACTTCCTCTAGAAGAGTAATTACCTCAAATAATATTCCTAATCATATGGTGGGGGTTTATGGCGGGGGGATGGGATCATTAAACCCCAATGCAATTACTGAACAAAATGCTACCTATAGGATACCACTAAACCCTAGTGTAGCCTCTAGTTTGACGCCACTATTGTCAACGGATGCGACTAATGGTGGACCTAAGTATTCTTTTGGAGTGCTGCTAAATGGTGTAGAACTAGACCCTGTTGCGGCAGAGCCATTTCCACATCAAGGAGTGATGAGTCCTAATGTAAATTGGGAATGGAACTTAGAAGCAGGAAATGTTCTAATTGGATTAGATTGTAATAATGCTCATGTACAGCCAAGTGGGAAATATCACTATCATGGGTCGCCGATGCTCTTTTTAGAAAAGCTAAACATCTCCACCAATCAAATGACTTTAATTGGCTATGCAGCAGATGGTTTTCCTATTTACTACAAATATGCATATAGTTCAGCATCTGATAATTCATCGTCTGTGGTGGGAATGACCTCAAGTTACCGACTTAAGTCTGGAAATAGACCCGGAGATGGAGTTACTGCTCCGTGCGATGTGTATAATGGGATTTATTCAAATGACTACGAATACGTGGATGGTTTAGGTACTTTAGATGAAGCTAATGGTAGAAATGGAGTGACGCCTGAATATCCTTCAGGGACATACTACTATGTGCTTACGGATAATTTCCCTTCTATTCCAAGATACTTTAGAGGTACGCCTTCCAATAATTTTAAGATAGGACAATAAATGAAAAGCATTATACTTTTTTGTATAGTGTATCTCAACTCTATATTTTTGTTTGCACATGATCCGAATAAGGCATTTTTTATTTTTACACTAAAGCAAAATACTGTCGAGGTTACAGCTGAGTTTCCATGGACTCTTAGAAATGCATTACTGAAATTTAATCCGATTTTAGAAAAATCTAAAAGTACAAAAGATTTTGAAAACACATTTATTGAATATATTAAAGCAAATTTAATCCTAAAAGATAGTGAAGGAAATGTTTTGACATTTAACACTTTTAGAAATCTTAAAAAGACAAGTCATTCGCATCAAAACATCTATCTATTAGTATTTAAAGGTAGTAATATTACTGAAATCAAAAACACTTTGATGTTTGACTTGTTTGACAACCATACAAATAACAATATTATTCAAATAGATAATAAACAAATAGAATTTGAGACTACTAAAGAAGTACCCTCATATACTTTAGACAATAATCAAAAGAAGAAAAATTACCCTATTTTAATTATATTTTTAATCCCGCTATTTGTATTTGGGTTGAGGTATTTGAGAAACATAAATAGATATAACTTCTAAGGCGATTTTTATTATATTTGCACATTATTTATACCTTATGAAAGGATTTAATCTGCTCTTTATCCTACTTTTATTTATCTACTCGTGTTCTTTAGTGAAAGAGAAAGCTCAATATACGATATCGATAAGCGCCGAAAAGGGAGGTATAGTATCTATATCAGGGGGAACCTTTGAGGAAGGATCAACAGTGAAAATCACAGCAACTCCTGACAATGGGTATGTATTTAAAAGTTGGTCAAATGGGTCTACAGATAACCCTCTTACTATAGAAATAACGCAAAATACCACTTTGATGGCTTCTTTTAGTATAGATTATCAAATTGTTACAGTAGGAGAAAATAAATTATATATCGATAAAACAAGTATACCCAAAGGGGATAATTACAAATTAATTTCAGAGGTAATTACCTCGTCTGGGAATGTAAAATTGTATTTTCAAAATACTATTAATCGGGATGTAAGTAATATTGCTATTTGGGAAACAAAATTAATTAAATGGAGTGGAGCGACTGACTCGGTGAAAAATCCAATTTTAGTAAAGCCTAAAGGTCAAATTGTAAAGCCAATTGTAGGAAATTTGTATGATTACCTCGATGATAAATATGATTTGCCTTTTATATATAGTTGGATTCAACAAATAAATATCACCCATAACAAACCCTTGGCTTGGGAGGGTAAATATTTAGATTATGATGGCGATGGTAACCCAGATTTATTTGGATTAAGAAATAACGATGATAGTAGTAAAGATTTAGTAGTAGTAGGTTATGACCCAACAACAAGAAATTATTTTCAAAAAAAGGAGATTAACTTAATTAAAGATTTAAACTTTAATCCTAATGATTCCCTAAATACAGGAACTACAGTGGTTGGGGATTTTAATAATGATGATATTTTAGATTTTTTTGGTAATGCTCATGGTGAATGGATGAACCCAAACGCAGATGATTCCAGTCCCTCAACTTCTACAAATATATTTTTTACGGGCCCAATGTTTGCTTCTATATCTGAGGAATCAGGAAGTTATACATCACTTATCATCGATAAGGAAAAATATCTGAGATTTCCAGGGTCATTAAAGCCAGTGGATTGGAACTTTGATGGATTATTAGATGTTTTTGCATCATTGCCTTATATGGTATATTTAAATAATGGGGATGGCACTTTTAATAAGGTTGACTTGTCAAGCAAAATAGACCCTGATTTAGATTGGGTGTCTATTGCGTTTGACGATTTAAATAATGATGGATATATAGATATAGTTGGCGCTAATTTTAATATGCAAAGTAGTCAAGGATTTGGTATGGAGATTTATTATGGAAAGTCTGATGGTAGTTATGATTACGAAACGGTTTATCATCCTCTATATAATCAACTTTGGAATGGTAGTGATGATTTAACCATAGTAGATGTTGATGGCGATGGGCATAAAGAAATATTGACCTATAATATGATTGAATTACATCTCGATCTCAATAGAGCATATGATGTAAGCGAGTTAAGAGAATTTAAATCTACAGGGAAGGGCTATTCTTTAAATTCAAATTCAAATTATAATGTTACTATTAAAACTGATGGAGGCGCGGGCTCTAATTCAACTACAGCTTGGGATTATGATAGTGATGGCGATTTAGATATATTTTTGCAATCTCATAGAGATACCTCAACTTTACATATTCATAATCAATTTGTAGAATTGCCTATTGATGCTACGTATAATCAGTTTTATAAAATAGAATATATCGATACTAACGATATTGCCAATTACAATTCCTATATCAGTGGATTTTTCTTTGAAAATGTAAACGGCGTTCTTGTGAAAAGATATTTTAGTGAACTATATACTGATTAATGTTTTATTTTCAATGTAAAATAATCAGTATATAGAATAAAAATATTCTTGATAATGATTAAGTCGGGATGACAGGATTTGAACCTGCGACCCCACGCACCCCATGCGTGTGCGCTACCGAGCTGCGCTACATCCCGAATAAAAAGGGGTTTATGATGTCGGGGTGGCAGGATTCGAACCTGCGACCTCCTGCTCCCAAAGCAGGCGCGATAACCGGGCTACGCTACACCCCGAAAAAAAGAATGCAAATATAAATATTAATATCTAATCTAGATATCAAAAAAGAAATTATTATGTAATTGAAGATTGTACATAATAAACACAATAATAGTTATGATTGAAAGCACCCAAAATATTAGAAGTATCACGCGACTTCCCTTAGAGATAACATTCGTTTTTGGGTTTAAAAATTTTAATCCAATAAACAACAAAAATGTAAGGGGAATGCTAGTCACAAAAAAGATGATTATTCCTACTATCCACATAGGAAAATGAGGAGGTATAAAATCAATTTCTATGAAGGATGGGATATAAAACAAAGCAGAAAAAAGCAAGGAAATGAACACAATAAACGTACTTAAAAGCCCTATTATGGATATGAATACAAACAATACGCCCAAAAGCTTTATAACTACCTTAAATAGAAGTGTAATTACCCTTTCTATAACACTAAAAATAGAATTTGAGTTTTTTTTTAAATCAGAAATGGCTTTTTTGTAATTCGTATTTTTAATTTTATGAGAAACCTCTTCAAAACTTTCTTTTATTTTCTTTTCAATATTAGACAAGTTAATGGGTTCTCCTTCCATTTCTAATTTTTCAGTAGCCGTTTTAGCTTCAGAGATAAGACACCACAAAATAATATATATCAGCATAATAGTTCCAAATGACACAAAAAGTGAAAGCACTAAAACCAAACGAATCCAAAATACATCTATCCCTAAATAATAAGAAAATCCAGAGGCTACACCCCCAATATATTTTCCATCTGGGTCTCTATATAATTTTTTGTTTTTAAATGACTTTTTTTCTTTTTTAGGCTCCTCCACATTTACGTAATCTTCGGGTTGACCCATTATTTCAATTACTTTTAAAATATTCTCTTTGTTAAGTACATAATCAGCATGTGTTTTCATCTCTAAAAACAATTCCGCCATTCGCGATTCAATATCCGTTAATATCTCTTCTTCTCCTAAAGTTCCTTTAAAAGTTACTTTTAAATCGTCTAAATATTTTTTAAGCACCTTGTAAGCATCTTCGCTTATGTGAAAAAATGTATTTGATAATGTTATAGTTAATGTCTTTTTCATTTATAGTTATTTAATAATTTTTGATACTGATTGATTTAATTCATTCCAAGAAACTTTTAATTCCTCTAAAAAATTTTTCCCTTTTTTCGTAATAGAATAATATTTTCGCGGGGGTCCAGATTTGGATTCTTCCCAGCGGTATTCTAACAATCCAGAATTCTTTAATCGGGTGAGAAGGGGATATACAGTGCCTTCTACAACTAACATTTTTGAATCCTTAAGGATAGATAAGATTTCAGAGGTATATTGATCTTTATTAAGTAGAATACTAAGAATACACAATTCTAAGATTCCTTTTCTCATTTGAGCAATGGTATTTTCTGTATTCATTAATTTGAATTAAAAACGAGGCAAATATAATACAATAAATAGTATTATGCATAACATACTACTATTTTATTAACAATTCACTAAAAAAACATAAAAACAAACCTATTAATAAGGTTTTTAATACCTTTGCTTTCAAAATTTAATCTATATGGGTAGAGCATTTGAATTTAGAAAAGAAAGAAAATTTAAGCGATGGGCGACAATGGCAAAAGTATTTACGCGCTTGGGAAAAGAAATTTCTATGGCGGTAAAAGAGGGGGGAGGCAACCCAGAAAATAATGCGCGTTTGCGTTCCGCTATACAGAATGCAAAAGCGGCAAACATGCCCAAAGACAATATAGAAAGAGCGATTAAAAAGGCGAGTGATAAAAGTACTGAAAACTACAAAACAGTAATCTATGAAGGCTATGGCCCTTATGGTATCGCTATTTTAATTGAAACCGCTACAGACAATATCAATAGAACGGTAGCAAATGTTAGAGCAATATTTAACAAAAAAAATGGACGTTTAGCAACTGCAGGATCTGTAGAATTTATGTTTACTCATTTATGTTTTTTTAAAATTGAAGCAGAGGGGATAGATCCTTCTGAATTTGAACTTGAATTTATAGATTTTGGTGTAGAAGAGGTTTTCGCAGAAGAAAATACAATTATGCTATATGCTCCCTTTGAAAACTTTGGAACTATACAAAAGGAATTAGAGCGTAAATCTATTACTATAATTTCTTCTGGTTTTGATAGAATTCCAGAGAATACTACAAAAGTAACGGAAGCGCAAAAAGAGGAAATAGAAGCACTTTTAGAAAGTATTGAACAAGATGATGATGTGCAAAACGTTTTTCATAATATGGCTTGATTTTATGATATGAGTTCAGAAACGTTTACCTCTCATATATTAATGGTAAGACCTTATTTATTTAGGGGAAATGAACAAACCTTAATAAATAATTCCTTTCAAAATACCTCAACTTTATCAACGAAAGAAATAACAATAGAAGCCCAAAAAGAATTTGATACTTTCGTAAAAATACTTAAACAAAATTCAATTACGGTTAGCGTATATCAGGATGATGGAGTAGGGGACACACCCGATTCTATCTTCCCTAACAATTGGGTTTCATTCCATCATTTACACAAAATAGTTTTATATCCAATGTTTGCAGAAAACAGAAGAATAGAACGTACCCCAAAAATATTTGAATTTTTAAAAAAAGAGGGTATACATACACATATAATAAAGGATTATAGCCACTTTGAAAAAAAAGAACTTTTTCTGGAGGGTACAGGAAGTATGATTTTAGATAGAGAAAATAAAATAGTTTATGCCTCTTTATCGGAAAGAACAAACAAAAAATTAGTGAATTTATTTTGTGAAGAAATGAAATACACTCCGATTATTTTTAATTCATATACTCAAAAAAAATACCCTATCTATCATACAAACGTAATAATGGCTTTAGGGAATAAATTTGCCTTAATCGCCTTAGAATGTATAAAGGATAAAGAAGAACAAATGCGAGTTACTCAAGAATTAGCACGTACAGGAAAAAAAATAATCCCTTTGTCTGAAAATCAAATAAATGAATTTGCAGGAAATGCTTTATTTGTATTGGGAAAAGACAATACTCCTTTTTTAGTTATGAGTAGCAATGGGTATAAATCCTTGGAAAGAAATCAAGTAAAGAAAATAGAAAAATACGCAGAAATTATTCACAGTCCCTTAGATACGATAGAATATTATGGGGGAGGAAGCGCCCGATGTATGATGGCAGAAATATTTTAAGTAGGGAGGGAGTTATTCCTTCACAGAACTTCCATCTCTGTCGCGAGTTTGCACCACTTTCAGTTTTGAGGGATCTATAGAATTATTGAGTACGCTTTTATTCTCATCAACATATTTTAATTTATCATTTTCATACTCAAGTTGCTTGATTTTTCTGTTAAGATTCTCGTGTTTTTTTAAGGCTGCAAAAAAATATCCGATAAAGAAACAAATGAAACAAATACCAAAAAAAAGAATGGTTTCTTCAAGGCTTACGGGTAAGATAGATTTTAATAATTCCATTTATATTTTGTTTAGTCTATAATAATTTCAACGCGTCTGTTTTTAATTTGTCCATACTTGTTTAGGTTACTTTCTAAAGGTTTGGTTTCACCCTTAGAACTCACTTCCATTAAAGAAATAGAAATACCTTCAGACAAAAAGTAATTTCGTATGTTTTTTGCTCTCTGCATACCAACCCATTTATTATCTACCGAAGCCCCAATATTATCAGTATGTCCAATTATTTTAATTTTAAATTTTTTATCTGGATGTTCATTTATAAACTTAATAAGCTTTTGTGTATAGATTGTCAGTCTTTTATTAGGTTTAAAATGGTTATATGTTTTATTACCCCAAAAATAAACCATATATAATTCTTTTTTCTTTATTCTAAAAATTTCTATATCATTTAATGGGGTTAATGTAATAGCTATTGGAGTTTTAAATTTTTTATTACGAGGTTCATTAATAAAAACTTTTTGGCTTTTAAAAACTTTTACCCCTTTTAGTTTTTTAGGTAAACTAAGTCTTTTTAATAAATAAGAAATTCGTTGCCGTCCTTTAATTTTCTCTTCTTGACTCCCATAAAACCCTGTAAAAACAATATTTTGGTACATATTTAAGGTTATTTGCTCATCGATGATAGCAGAAATAATTTGAATGTCTTTTTTAGTAAAAAATAAAGAATCCGTAAAAAGCTTACCTTCAAAATTTTCTATCCCATTTTGTATGAAAATTGAATCTGAGGGATAATCTTTGATATATTTATTCCAATTATTATTTAGCTCCTTTTCTTTTTTTAGTTTACCAAAGTAGGTATAGTATCCAGCTATGGAGACAAGGGTAAAAGTTAAAAGTAAGAGGTTTTTTTTCTTCAAAACTGAAATTAATTGCAAAAATAATATAAAATAGTATAATAAAATTTAAGAAATATCATAGAATATTTAGCTTTGTGTATTAATCTATAATTTAAGATGAATAAAAAATCTTATCTAGAAATATTTTCCTTTTTAGAAAACCTAAACAAAAACAACAATAGAGAGTGGTTTGAGAAGAATAAACCTGTCTATAAAGCTATCCAAGAGAAATTAACCCAGACAGCAAAGAATATAGCTTCTATGTTAAGTTCAGAGCACGTAGATACGTATAAAGTATTTAGAATATATAGAGATGTACGTTTTTCAAAAGACAAAACTCCTTACAAAACAAATATTGGCATTGCTTTTCATCGGATAAAACCTCAGTACAGAGGGGGCTATTATTTACACATAGAACCCAATAATTGTTTTTTAGCTACAGGCTTTTGGAATCCCAATAAAGAGGATTTGCACCGTATTAGAAAAGAAATAGAGATAGATCCTGATGAATTTATTAAAGTCATTACAGATAAAAAAATGATCAATAAGTGGGGAAATATGCAAGGTGAGGAATTGAAAACGGCACCGAGAGGCTTTGATAAAACGCATCCTAATGTGGACTTACTAAGAAAAAAGCAATTTTTATTTGTCAAAAAATTAACTAATGAGGATGTATTACACGATTCGTTTGAAGCTGAGGTAGTAAACTATTTCAAAACTATTCGTCCATTTTTTGATTATATGAG
>JAMJVX010000016.1 GCA_023558315.1 Flavobacteriaceae bacterium | reverse complement strand
GTTTTTTGTAAATAGGTTTTTCATAATCAGTCAATTAATTTTTTAATAGGGTTGTTATAAAATAAAATGATATTTCTTTGGATAAATTTTTCTAATAATTCCTTGCCTAAACTTGTAAGGTAATAATATTTTCTTTCAGGTCCTTTGTGTCCATCTTTCAACTCAAAATCCACAATTTTAACGTGATAAAATTTTCGTAAACTTCTATAGATACTTTGTTCCTCACAGATAATGGTACCCTTTGAATTTTTTTCTATAAACTCTTTTATTTCAGTAACATACTTGCTACTCTCTTTTAACGATAGGAAAATCCAAAGGGTTAATTGCCCTTTTTTGTACGTTTCTTCCCATGTAGTAAGTAATTCGTTTATCATTCAATAGGTATTATACAACATGTATAGTGCAAATATATACATACTTTTGAAAATGAATCAAAAAAATTGTATTTTTTTTTAAAACAATAGTGATTTTGTCTGTTTGACCACAAAAAGTAATATTTTTGCGTTTTTATCAATTATGAGTATTTGGGAATCAATATTATTAGGAATCGTGCAAGGATTGACAGAGTTTTTGCCTATTTCATCTAGCGGACATTTAGAAATAGTAAAGTTTATTACACAAAACAACCTTACTGCCAAAGAGAGTTTATTATTTACGATAGTGCTTCACGCCGCTACTTCTTTGAGTATTTTGTTTGTATTTAAAAAAGAAGTTACGCAAATTTTCAAAGGATTATTTAAAGGACCTAACAATTCAGAGTTTTGGTTTGCTGTGAAAATTGGAATTTCTATGATTCCCGCACTTATAGTCGGATTATTTTTTGAAGACTTTATTTCCTCTTTATTTGAAGGAAATTTGCTTTTAGTAGGTATCTGTTTATTAGTCACGGCAGTATTATTATTTTTTGCAGATAAGGAAAGAGCGCAAAAAACTTCACTCACATTTATAAAATCATTATATATAGGAATTAGTCAAGCGATAGCCATCTTGCCGGGAGTGTCTAGAAGTGGTGCGACAATTTCTACGGCACTGTTATTGGGAATAAAAAAGGAAGAAGCGACGCGTTTTTCTTTCTTAATGGTCGTTCCGCTTATTGTTGGAAGCATTGCCAAAGAGTTATTAGATGCAGAAGCAATCCTTACCCAAAGCACCAATATTTCTGCATTACTTATTGGTTTTGTTGCTGCCTTTTTAGTAGGGATTATCGCCTGTCGTTGGATGATTGTTCTCGTGAGAAAAAGTAATTTGTATTACTTTTCTATCTATTGTATAGTTGTGGGTGGATTTTCTATTCTTTATTATTTTCTTTTCTAAGTGTTGCAAGAATTTACTAAAGAACATTTTGAGGCGGGGATTATCTTACTTATAAATAAACCGTTAGACTGGACGTCTTTCCAAGCGGTAAAAAAAATCAAATTTTCCATTAAGAAGAAATTTGGAATTAAAACCAAAGTAGGGCATGCTGGAACTTTAGATCCTTTGGCAGATGGATTGCTTATGGTATGTACAGGAAAAAAAACAAAGGAAATAGCACATATCCAAGCGCAAAAAAAAGAATATACTGGCGTTTTTTATTTAGGAGCGACTACTCCTTCATATGATTTAGAAACGGAAATTGATAACACGTATAGTATTGACCACCTTACCGAAGATAAGATTAGAGAAGCAACTCAACATTTTATTGGAAAAATACAACAAGTCCCACCCATATTTTCTGCGTTAAAAAAAGAGGGAAAGCCCTTGTATAAAATGGCGAGAGAAGGAATTAAAGTAGATATTCCCAGTCGTGAGGTAGAAATAGAGATTTTTGAAATTGTAAAGATAGCCTTGCCAAAAGTATATTTTAGAGTCGTGTGTAGCAAAGGCACTTATATACGCTCGTTGGCTAATGATTTTGGGAAAACACTTCAATCAGGGGCGTATTTAGCACAACTAACAAGAACAAAAATTGGTAATTACACTTTAAAAGACGCATTAGAAGTAGATTTTTTAGAAAAATAGTTTGTTAGAAAATATAAAAAAGTATTTTTGCCATTCAATTAAAATAAAATATGAGATTAAAAACGATTGCAGCAAACTGGAAAATGAATAACGATGAAAAAGAAACGACGGATTTATTATCCGAGTTACTAATTCATATACCTAGTGGGGCACAGAAAATTATATTAGCGCCCTCTTTCGTACATCTAAATACAGCTTTACAGGCTACCTATAACAGCGCTATTGAAGTTGCTGCACAAAACATGCACCACAAAGTGTCTGGGGCATATACTGGAGAAGTTTCTATAAAAATGCTAAAAAGTATCGGGGTTCAAAATGTTATTTTAGGGCATTCAGAAAGAAGAACGCTTTTTAATGAAACGGATGATGTCATATTTGAAAAAGTGAAATTAGCCCTTGAATTTGGGATTAAAGTAATTTTTTGTTTTGGGGAAAGCCTTGAAGAAAGAGAAAGCAACAATCATTTTAAAACTATTGAAAAACAACTCAGTAAATTATTGGATTTAAGTACTAATGATTGGGAAAAAATATATTTAGCCTATGAACCTGTATGGGCAATTGGTACAGGGAAAACCGCTTCACCAGAACAAGCACAAGAAATGCATGCATATATCCGTAAAATATTAGCAGATAAGTACGGAGAAGAATTATCAGAGGATGTTTCTATCTTATACGGTGGAAGTGTAAAACCAAATAACGCCAAAGAACTATTTTCACAACCCGATGTAGATGGCGGTTTGATAGGAGGGGCTTCCTTAGTCGTAGGGGATTTCCTTGATATTGTCAACGCAGTGTAAAAATGCGCACAAAAACCTATTCCCTAAAAGGGATGACCTGCCAAGGGTGTGTAGCTAGTGTTACTAAAAATTTATCAAAACACAAAGATATTAGTAGGGTAGAGGTTGACTTAAAAAAAGAAACAGTCACCATCTCATCTACGATTTCTCTATCCATTGAGGAATTACAAAAAGCGTTGCCTCAAAAATTTACCCTATCCACAAAAAAGACCAAGAAAGAAAGTAAATGGCGACAACTTCGTCCCTTGTTTCTTATCTTTTTATATCTCATAGTTGGGAGCACGTTAGTTCATTATAAAGAGTGGAATCTCACTTCTGCAATGATGACCTTTATGGGATTGTTCTATATAGTATTTAGTTTTTTTAAGGTATTAGATATTCAGGGTTTTGAGAATAGTTTTAGGATGTATGACCCACTTGCCAAACGCTTTGCTTTCTATGGAAAAATCTATCCTTTTATTGAGGTGTGCTTGGGTGTAATGTTCTTACTTAGATGGAATACACAAAAAGCCTCTATATTGACCCTCGTTGTTTTAGGAATAACCACTATTGGAGTGGTAAAAACGCTCATCAGCAAAAAACAAATAAAATGCGCTTGTTTAGGGAGTGTATTAAACCTACCGATGACTGAAGCCACCTTAATAGAAAATGCCGTGATGATAGCAATGGCAGGGGGGATGTTGGTTGGTTAGTTAGTTTTGTTTTTTCTTATATCTATCTCTTAAATTAAGAATAATTTCAATAGATTTTAGGATAGCCAAGATACTACCAAAAATTAAAGAAAGGGTTTGGACTTCAGGTGGAACTTTTTCTAAGAACCCAAAAATATAAGCACCTACCATTAAAACTGTACTATCTTTCATAATGTTACATAATCAATCGCAAAATTAAAAAATATAATTATAAAACAACTGTTCTCTTAAAAAAATATATTTTGAGCAAACCTAC
>JAMJVX010000015.1 GCA_023558315.1 Flavobacteriaceae bacterium | reverse complement strand
GTTCAGCCTAAGCGCATCCATTTTAGAGTATTCGGTTTTTCCTATAGAAACGTTTGATATTCCAATAGTTTCTAAGGCAACAAGTACTTCCCCAGCTGTTTGCGCATCAAATACTTTTAACTTATACGCTTTGCTCTTTAGGATATCTTTTCGCTTTAAGAAGTATTTTTTGAAATTACTGGCTACATCAGATATAGTAAGTTGTGTTTTCAAGTCAATGCCTATTGATTTTAATTTTGAAGCCATTTTATTTTCTAATTCTTCCACTGAAATTTTATTTCTGTTGTCTTTTTCACTCAATAAAATATTGAGGTAAATGATATCCGGCGTGACAAGTGTGTCCACTTTTGCGGTGGTTTCCACATAAGGATAGTGAAGCGCTTTTTCCATTTGTGCATTTGCTGACAGTAGGATTAAAAAAAGTCCTAAGAATAGTAGTGTGTTTTTCATTCGTTTTTTTTCTAGGGCTAAATTACATAAGATAAGCAATTTGAAGCACAATCTTTTTAAGTTTATTTTGAGGTTTATTTTTTTGAATATCTTTGCGAAACTATTTACTAAACAAAAAAATCTATGAAACCATTAAAATCCATTTCTATAAGCCTGCTATTATGCATTACTGTTTTATTTTCCTATGGACAAAAACCGCACTCCTCTGGGGAAATATATTCACAATTAGAGAAATTAAACTTTTTAGGGAGTATGCTCTATGTCGCAGCACATCCAGACGATGAAAATACAGCATTAATATCGTACTTTGCGACACACGAAAACGCGCGTACTGCATACCTATCCCTAACAAGAGGCGATGGCGGACAAAATTTGATAGGGTCTGATATACGCGAAATGTTGGGCGTCATTCGTACAGAAGAACTGATAGCCGCTAGAAATATTGACAAAGGGGAACAGTATTTTAGCGCAGCCGTAGATTTTGGATTTTCTAAACATCCCGATGAAACTTTAAATATATGGGACGAAAAACAACTCTTAGAAGAAATAGTAAATAGAATAAGAACTTTCCAACCCGATATTATTATTAATCGTTTTAAGCACGATACGCCGGGCAGTACGCATGGACATCATACCGCCTCTGCTATTTTAAGCAAAAAAGCCTTTGAATTAGCCAGTGACCCCACCTATTTGCCTAATACGCCTATTTGGACACCAAAAAGACTTTTTTTTAATACCTCTTGGTGGTTTTATGGTAGTCGTGAAAACTTTGAAAAAGCAGATAAATCTAGTATGATAAAAATAGACGTAGGTACATTTGACCCAATTACTGGCAAAACCAACGCAGCAATAGCCGCAAATAGCCGTAGTCAACACAAATCACAAGGTTTTGGAAGCAGTGCTATTTTAGGTAAGTATGAGCAATATATTGATTTAATTGCTGGAGAATTGCCAAAAAACAACGACGCTTTTGAAGGAATAAATACCTCATGGACGCGAATAGAAGGAGGAGAAAAAATACAGCCTTTAGTCTCCAAAGCCCTTGCCGAATTTGACTTTAAAGACCCCTCTAAAAGTATTCCCTCGCTACTTTCCATTCATAAAGAAATAAAATCCTTACCCCCAAATACATGGAAGGAAATTAAACTCCAAGAGATAGAATCACTTATCAAAGCATGTGCAGGATTAACCCTACAGGCAAATTCAAAAGAACCCTATGGGAGCAATGGAAGTGACACAGAAATTACGTTAAATGGGGTCAATAAAAGTACGATTTCAATACGTTGGGATAAAGTGATTAATCAGGGACAGGTGACGGAAATAAATAAAAATATGGTAGAAAATGAACGTATCTCAAATAAACTCTCTTGGACTCCAAATAACTCCTTTACAACTCCCTATTGGCTGTTAGAAAAAGGGTCATTAGGCAGTTATGCTATTTCTGATTCGCTCTCGTATAAAGGCTCTCCTAAAACACCAGACAATAAAATAACTTTTGATTTAACAATAAATGGATATCCCATTTCATTCGAAGAATCTATTAACTATCGTTATACGAGCCGTACCAAAGGAGAAGTAGTACAACCCTTCCAAATACTCCCAAAAGCAAGTGTGACCTCTACGACATCAAATTATCTATTTGATACTCCAAATAGTAAAAAAATACCTCTAGAGGTGCAATCATTTACAGAGAATGTATCGGGAGAAGTAGTCATTAAATCTCCTGATGGGTGGCGCATCTCTCCTGAAAAAATTCCTTTTAATTTTTCAAAAAAAGAAGAAAAGAAAGAAGTCGTATTTACAGTAACTCCACTAAAAAACGCTAAAAAAAACACAGAATTAATTTCGCCAAAAATTGTTTTAAATACGGGAGAAACGATTCCCTATAATATTAAAAAATTGGATTATGACCATATTCCTCAGCAATTTGTCTTAATGCCTAATGAAATAAAATTAGTGAAACTAAATATTAAGAAACCTTTACTTAAAATAGGATTTATTGAGGGCGCAGGGGAAAGTACTATGGAAAGTTTATTACAAATAGGAATGGACGTAGAAAAAGTGGATGTAAATACAATGACTTTAGCCTCTTTAAAAAACTATAACACGATTATTTTGGGGATTAGAGCATTTAATACTTTGGAAGAATTAAAATCAAAAAACAAGGTTTTATGGGAATTTGCAGCACAAGGCGGCACACTGCTCATACAATACAACACCACAAGAGGGCTAAAAACCAAAGACCTTACTCCATACAAATTAACACTTTCAAGAGATAGAGTTACAGATGAAAATTCTGAAGTAGAAATACTAAACCCCTCGCATCCTATATTGAATACACCCAATAAAATTAGTAAGACTGATTTTGAGGGATGGGTACAAGAAAGAGGGTTGTATTTCCCCAATGCTTGGGGCGATGAGTTTACTCCACTATTAGCAATGAATGACAAAGGAGAATCACTAAAGAAAGGGGCGCTATTAGTCGCTACTTATGGAGAAGGAAAAATAGTCTATACGGGATTGAGTTTTTTTAGACAATTTCCTGCGGGAGTTCCTGGGGCATATAGGTTATTTATAAACTTAATCAACAACGAAAAGGAACACTAGTTTAATGTCAAACATACATAAAGAGTTTGTATTTTCAGAGGAAATAAAGACTTCGCTAAATACGTGTTGGCAAAGTCCAAGTAATATTGCGCTCATAAAATATTGGGGAAAAGAAAAAAATCAAATTCCTAAAAACCCTTCTATTAGTTTCACTCTCTCTAAGTGCCTCACTACTACTAGTGTTCAATTTGAACCACGCGTAGATAAGAGTTCTACATATTCGTATGCGTTTTATTTTGAAAATAAAGAAACCCCCTCATTTCTGCCAAAAATTGAGGCCTTTTTTGAAAGAATTGTTCCTTACGTTCCTTATTTAAAAACCCATCACATGGTGATACATAGTGAAAATTCTTTTCCACACAGCAGTGGAATTGCTTCTTCTGCCTCAGCGATGAGTGCCTTGGCACTTTGCCTTTTGGAACCAGAAAAAGAAAATAGTGACAAAGGGGAAGACTATTTTAATCAAAAAGCCTCCTTTTTAGCACGATTAGGTTCTGGGAGTGCCTCCAGAAGTGTTCAAGGACCTGCCGTAGTATGGGGAAAATCTGATTTCTTCCGTGAAAGCACCGATTTATATGGAATAAAAATGCCTAGTCTCCATCCGATTTTTCAAAACTATTGCGACAGTATTTTAATTGTGGATGTGGGAGAAAAAAAAGTAAGTAGTACCACAGGACACGAGTTGATGAATAATCACCCTTATGCAAACGAACGTTTTGCTCAAGCAGTAGAACGCATGGAAAAAATTAAATGTATTTTAGAAAAAGGAGAAATAGCAGATTTCATTTCACTTGTAGAAAGCGAAGCGTTGACCTTACATGCGATGATGATGACAGCGAATCCATATTTCATCTTACTAAAGCCCAATACATTAAAAATAATAGAGAAAATTTGGGAATACAGAAAAGAAACAGATTCTAAAGTGTGCTTTACCTTAGATGCAGGAGCGAATATTCATTTGCTATATCCTGAAAAAGAGAAAAATTCAGTAAAAGAATTTATAAATACTACATTGTCATCATATTGTCAAGAAAAAAAAGTTATTTTTGACACCGTTGGCAATGGAGCCAAAAAAATATCATTATGAAAGGACCTTTATTTTACGCAAAAATTTTACTCTTTGGGGAGTATGGAATTATTAAAAATTCAAAAGGATTATCAATACCCTACGCATTCTATAAAGGGGGATTAAAAATACCTACAGGCGATGAAAGCAACCCAGAAATAGAAAAATCGCATAAACGACTCAAAGAATTTGCAAAATATTTAAAATCAATTTCTACAGATATTGTCTCGTTTAATTGGAAATTGTTTGCAAGTGATTTATCCAAGAAAATGTATTTTGATAGTAGCATCCCAGAAGGATATGGAGTGGGAAGTAGTGGCGCATTAGTTGCCTCTATTTATGATAAATACGCCATTGATAAAATAACCATCATGGAAAATATGACTAAAGAAAAACTTCAAACACTAAAAAATATTTTTGCTACTATGGAGAACTTTTTTCATGGAAGCTCATCAGGATTAGACCCCTTGAATAGCTATTTAAGTCTACCCATTTTAATTCATTCCAAAGACCACGTTGAAACTACAGGTATTCCACACCAAAATGTAAAAGGAAAAAGTGCCATATTTTTACTAAATAGTGGGATAAATAAAAAGACATCCTCAATGGTTTCAATCTTTATGGAGAATATGAAAAATAGTCAATATCAACACATGATGAAGAACAAGTTTATCAAATTTACGGACTCTTGTATTCAACATTTTTTAAGTGGCGATATGAAATCTCTTTTTGTGAATTTAAAACAACTTTCAAATGTCGTATTAGAGCATTTTAAACCGATGATTCCAAAAAATTATGTTGCCCTTTGGGAACAAGGAATTAAAACAAATTCTTATTACCTAAAACTATGTGGCTCTGGTGGCGGTGGTTATATTTTAGGATTTACAGAAAATATTGAGAAAGCAAAAGAACTTCTAAAAGATAAAAATATAGAAGTCGTTTATCAATTTTAGATTTATGTTTTGAAACAAAATTCGCTCCAGTATTTCTTTCTAAAAGTATTTAGTTTTTTAAATGTAATAAGAATACAAAATATATTGGTAATTACCATTGCCCAATACCTCACTTGTTTTTTTATTTTAGCTCCAGAAAAGGAGTATGTAGCCATTCTAAAAGATGTAGTCCTGTTCAAACTAATCTGTGCAAATATATTATCCATTGCAGCGGGCTATATTATCAATAATTTTTTTGATGCAGAAAAGGACCAAATTAATAAGCCCAATAGGTTTATGATTACCAATTTGATATCTCAAAAAACACAATTAATACTCTATATAATATTTAATAGTATTGCGCTCCTTTTCGCATATTTAGTATCCCTAAAAGCGATATTTTTTTTTGGCGGGTATATGTTTACTATTTTTTTCTATTCGTATTATATCAAAAGGTTTTATTGGGTGAGCAACTTAATCAATGCAATTTTAGTTATCACTCCTTTTTTTGCCATAACACTCTATTATAAAACCATTTCATTTCTAATAATTAATTTTGCGTTATACTTATTTATGTTAGTATTAGTGCGTAGTTTTATCAAAGATTTAATGAATTTTAAAGGAGATTGGGTTTTAAAATATAGAACATTTCCGATTGTATTTGGAGAAAAAAACACAAAAGGGGTTATTAGCGTACTCATGCCCATTTTTGCAATACCCATAATTAGACTACAGTCGTATTCTATTCACGCAATGAAATTCTATTTTATTTGTAGTATCCCTATTCTTCTCTTTTTAATTATAAAAATTTGGAAAGCAAACTCTCAAAAGCATTACGTACAATGTAATAACATAGTTAAGTTTCTTATTATTTTAGGAATATTAAGTATCGCCCTTATAAATTTTTAAAAAGTATTATTTTTGCAACTTATATAAAATCAGCAAGTATGAAATTATCATTAAGACCCTTTATTTTATCAATTATTGTATTAACAGGAATCACTTTCACTATCTATCAATGTGAAAAACCTGAACCCGAAAAGTCAAAAGCAAATGCATTAACTACTTTAGTGGTTAGTGTAGGTAGTAAAGATTATACAGGAACGATA
>JAMJVX010000014.1 GCA_023558315.1 Flavobacteriaceae bacterium | reverse complement strand
GCGGTCACTACGATACTATCTCCAGTAACGGATACGGCATCGTTTACGTTTTTATTTGCGGTAGCGTTTGGGGATAGGGTAAGGGTTTTTAAAGTGGCTTGAGTCGTGCCAAAAGGCAATGCTGAAAATGTAATATTTGTTCCACTAATTGAACCTGAATAGTCTGTGCTGTTTGCGGTAATTACGATAGCAGTAATGTCTTTTTCTGTCGTTGCAGGTTTGGTAGTTAAAGTTAAGGTGTAACTTTTTGTGTCCCCATTTTCTGCGGTGACGACTATCGTAAAAGCAGTACCTACGGCAATTTTATCGCCTACGCTTTTATTTACTGTGGCTTTACTTGATATTTCTAGCGACTTAATCGTCACTTCTGTAGTCCCATAAGGGAGTTGTTCTGAAAAAGTAACGGTCGTGCCATCAAAAGTGGCAGTATAATCCTTGTCTGCGGTGACAACTAATTTGACAATGAGGTTGCCGTTTTGTTTTTCTTCCGTTTCTGGTTTACATTGAATCAAGGAAGTTAGGGCAAGGAATAATACGAGTGTTCTGAAAAGTATTTTTTTCATAAGGTTAAAATTTTGGCAAAGATAGATAAAATTATAGGTATTTTACTTTTCACAATAAACGAAGCACTAAAAACAACTCCCCGATAAGGTTTGACTGCCATTTTTTTGAACGTTACCAATTGTGTACCCACTCGCAATTTGAATACAGGTTAAAGAGGGATTAGTTCTTACATTTAAAAAGCCAAAGACAATCCTTCTATTAAACATAAATCACTTTTAGCAAAAGAACATAAAGAGAAAACATACACAACGGTAAATTTACAGAAAGTTAATAATACGCATAAACAGGTCAGAGATTTTTTAAGACTATTTAACTGGGTTAGTACTAAATATTTACAAAACTACTTAAATTGGTATGCATATATGGATAATATAAGAAATAGCAAAACGATGATTAAGCAGTGGCTGGTGGCTATGCTATTAGCAGACAAAGCATATTGTTTGTTTAAGTTGTTCAAACAAAATGCTGTAATAATTAGAACTTAGCCTATTTGTACAAATATTTAAAATAAAAAAATAATTCGTACCATATATTATCTAAACCATGAATAAAAAAAGCTTCCTTAAAAAGGAAGCTTTTTTGCTATTTACATTGTTCTATGTATGCATGGCACACATCATTTAATACTCATTACATTAATTACAATTCTCTGCCCCATTTGATGTTTGCTGTCCAGGGTCTTTTTGAAATAATATAAAACTCTGCCCAGAAGATGTTATTATACAGGTCAAACTGCTATTAGATCCTACATTAACATAATTCAACGATGTATTATTAGACAAATCCAAAGTAGTTATGTCGTTATTATTAACGGATAAGTTATTCAACGACAAATTACTAGACAAATCCAACGTAGTTAAGTCGTTATAAGTAACATATAAGGCAGTCAACGACGAATTGTTAGACAAATCCAAAGAGGATAAAGAATTATAATCTGTTCTTAATTGTTTCAACATTGGAATGTTACTAGTATTTATATATGTTAAGGTTTGACCGTTATTATTACTTACACCTAAATAAGTTAATGAGTTCAAGCCATCATTGACATCAAAACTAGTCAAATTATTAATAGATATATCTAAATGAATCAATGAAGTCATGTATTCTACTCCAGAGATACTGTTTATACGTATGGCATTATTTAGATGATTAGGAAAAAAATTATTATATTTTAGAACCGTAATTGATTCCAAGACATCCCTTCGGATACCATTACCAGAAACAACGGCAGTCCCATTATAATTACTAGTACACCCGTAACCATTTGAATTACCTGAGACTCTCGTGTGTCCGTTATTAATACAACTAACAATTGCATTTCTAAAATTAGTGTCTGGGATATTGATAAATGGCGGTGTAACGTTTATATCTAACGTATAAGTTTGGGTGCTATTATCTTGTGCGGTGACGGTGATACTATCTCCAGTAACGGAAACGGCATCATTTACGTTTTTGTCTGTAGTAGCATTAGCAGATACGGTAAGCGATTTTATACTTGCTTGGGTCGTTCCGGTTGGTAACTCTGGGAAGGTGATGGTTGTTCCCGTTATCGTACCCGTATAATCCACGCTATTTGCGGTGATTACGATTGCCGTAATGTCTTTTTCACTAGATGGTGAGCAATCAGTAGATAAATTTTGACTCCCATCTTTTTTAACGGTATTAATAGTATAACTACTAAGTGTCTGGATACAAGTTAAACTAGAATTACCCCTTATATCTAAATATTTTATGTTGGTATTAGTTGATACATCTAAAGAGGTGAGGGAATTAGTATGTGCAATTAAAGAATTTAAACGCGTATTTGTAGATATATCCAAATAAGTAATGGAATTAGTATCTACAACTAAACTAATCAAATCCGTATTTGTAGACACATCCAATGCAGTAAGGGAATTATAAAATATAGTTAAATAAGCCAATTCAGTATTTGTAGAAACATTCAAAGTGGTGAGGGAATTATATTGTACTCTTAAACTAGTCAAAGACGTATTAGTAGATATGTCCAAATCGGTAAGGGAATTTGAATTTATAAATAAATAGGTCAAAGACGTATTTATAGATACGTCCAAAGTTGTGAGTGAATTATTATATACACTTAAATAAGTCAAATTCGTATTCGTTGATACATCTATAGCATTGAGGGAATTATTATATACACTTAAAAATGTCAATGATGTCATATATCCTACACCACTAATAGTTGTTATATTTTGAGAATTTGCATTTAGGTTTGTCACTCTTTCCAGTGCATCTTGTCTAATAGAGGTTCCAGAGACGTCGCTGTTATTTACGTCACTACTAGCAATAATTGCATTTCTAAAATTATCGTCTGGAATGTTGAAATGAGGGGGTTCAACGAGTATCGTAAGGGTATAGGTTTGTGTGCTGTTGTCTTGGGCGGTAACGGTGATACTCTCTCCACTGACACCTAAGGTAGCCCCTTCGGTTTTGTTTGCGGTAGCATTGGGTGAAATGGTAAGGGTTTTTAGCGTTACTTGCGTGGTTCCGTTTGGCAACTCTGGAAAAGTTACGGTCGTTCCCGTTATCGTACCCGAATAGTCCACGCTATTTGCGGTGATTACGATTGCGGTGATATCTTTTCCTGTGGTTGCAGAGGTTACAGATATATCCAAAGTATAGGTTTGGGTACTTTTGTCTTGCGCAGTCACAACGATGCTATCCCCAGTAACGGAAACCGCATCGTTTACGTTTTTATCTGTGGTAGCGTTGGCAGATACGGTAAGCGATTTTATACTCGCTTGGGTCGTACCAAAAGGCAAGGCTGAAAATGTAATATTTGTTCCGCTTATAGTTCCTCTATAATCCGTATCGTTTGCGGTGATGACGATTGCGGTGATACTATTCCCAGTAGTAGCAGGTGCTACAGATATCGCAAGGGTGTAGGTTTGTGTGCTGTTATCTTGTGCGGTCACTACGATACTATCTCCAGTAACGGAAACCGCATCGTTTACGTTTTTGTCTGTGGTAGCGTTCGCAGATACGGTAAGCGATTTTATACTGGCTTGAGTCGTTCCAAAAGGTAATGCTGGAAAAGCAATATTTGTTCCACTTATGGTCCCTGTAAAATTTGTATCGTTTGCAGTGATGATCATTGCGGTGATATTTTTTCCAGTAGACACGGGTTTGGTAGTTAGGGTTAAAGTATAATTTTTGGTGTCTCCATTTTCTGCGGTGACGACTATCGTAAAAGCCGTTCCTACAGGAATTTTATCCCCTACGCTTTTATTTACTGTAGCTTTACTAGATATTTCCAGCGACTTTATTGTCACTTCGGTAGTCCCATAAGGGAGTTGTTCTGAAAAAGTAACGGTCGTGCCGTCAAACGTAGCGGCGTAATCCTTGTCTGCGGTGACAACTAATTTGACAATGAGGTTGCCGTTTTGTTTTTCTTCCGTTTCTGGTTTACATTGGATAGTTAAAAATCCTATGAATAATAGTGTAAGTGCTAAAAATATTTTTTTCATTAGTATAATTATTTAAGTAGCAAATATAGTTTTTTGTTTTCTTTTGATGAAATAATTTGGTAAAATTAAATCTTACCAAAAAAATATATACATTTGTTCCTTTAAAAAAAAATTGTTGAATTATGGAGAATAAAGACAAAATAAGAAAAGAGGCGCTTTTGTATCATGCCAAACCAAAACCGGGAAAAATAGAAGTGGTTCCTACAAAAAGTTATAACACTCAAAACGATTTAGCGTTGGCCTATTCTCCGGGTGTAGCCTTTCCGTGCTTAAGTATTCAAGAAGATGCTAGCAATGCGTATAAATACACAAATAAAGGCAACTTAGTGGCAGTTATTTCAAATGGAACGGCAGTATTAGGACTAGGAGATATTGGAGCAGAAGCCTCAAAACCTGTGATGGAAGGAAAAGGCGTTTTGTTCAAAATATTTGCGGATATTGATGTCTTTGATATTGAAGTTGATTCAAAGGATGTAGATAAATTTATAAGTGTGGTGAAAGCCATTGCTCCTACTTTTGGAGGGATAAATTTAGAAGATATCAAAGCTCCAGAAGCCTTTGAAATAGAAAGAAGATTAAAAGAGGAGCTTAATATCCCTGTAATGCATGATGACCAACACGGTACCGCTATTATCTCTTGTGCTGCCTTATTAAATGCGGTTGAGTTAGCGGGCAAAAAAATTGAAAAAGTTAAAATGGTGGTGTCTGGAGCAGGTGCCGCAGCTATTTCATGTACCAAACTTTACAAACGTTTTGGATTAAACCCAAAAAATATAGTCATGTTAGATAGCAAAGGAGTTATTCGAGCAGACAACCCCTCGCTTTCCATAGAAAAAAAGGAATTTGCGACAGAGAGAAATATACATACTTTAGAAGAGGCAATGGATGGATGTGATGTTTTTATAGGTCTTTCAAAAGCAAATATTCTTACAGAAAAAATGTTAATGTCCATGGCTAAAAAACCTATTGTTTTTGCGATGGCGAATCCAGATCCAGAGATTAATTACGAAGTAGCATGTAATACACGTAAAGATATTATTATGGCTACGGGAAGGTCTGACTTGCCTAATCAAGTAAATAATGTCTTAGGATTCCCTTTTATTTTTAGAGGTGCATTAGATGTAAAAGCGACTAAAATAAATGAAGAGATGAAAATGGCAGCGGTAAAAGCGCTTGCTGAATTAGCCAAAAAACCCGTGCCTGAAGAAGTAAATATAGCGTATAATAAAACGCAAATAAGTTTTGGAAAAGAATATATTATTCCCAAACCTTTTGACCCAAGACTTATCTCAGAAGTGCCTCCTGCAGTAGCAAAAGCGGCTATAGAATCTAATGTAGCTCAACAGCCTATAAAAAATTGGAAAGTGTATATTGACAATTTAAGCGCTAGATTGGATAATGACAAAAAAATAGTTCGTTTAATACACAATAGAGCGAAGGCAAATCCTAAAAGAGTTGCTTTTGCTGATGCAGATCATATTAACGTATTGAAGGCAGCTCAAGTAGTATATGATGAAAAAATAGCGATACCAATTTTGTTGGGAAATGAAAGTAGGATTAAGGATTTGATGGAAAGTATACAGTTTGAAGGAGAGGTAAAAATTATTGACCCAAAAAGTGCGGAGCATAGCTATACAAAATTTAACTATATCAAAAAATTGGAATCCCTTATGTATAGAAAGGGAATCACCTACGATGAAGCGAATAGAAGGATGAATGACAGGACGTATTTTGGTGCGATGATGGTTCGTGAAGGAGATGCAGATGCACTGATAACTGGACATTCAAGAAATTATCCAAGCGTCTTAAAACCCATTTTGCAAATTATAGAGAAAAAGAAAGGGGTTGAGAAAATAGCAGCGACAAATTTAATGGTTACTCCAAAGGGAATAATGTTTTTATCAGATACCTCTATTAATATAGACCCCTCTTCAAAAGAGTTGGTAAAAATAGCCCAAATGACAGCAGACGTAGTAAAAATATTTGGCATTGAACCCATCATTTCAATGTTGTCATATTCCAATTTTGGTTCTTCTAGACATGCAAACGCAACAAAAGTAAAAGAGGCAGTGTCTATTTTGCATCGTGTATCCCCAAATCTTACTGTAGATGGAGAAATACAATCTGATTTTGCATTGAATCAAGAAATGCTAAAAGATAGATTCCCATTTTCAACCTTAAAAGGTAAAAAAGTAAATACACTTGTTTTCCCCAATTTAGATGCAGCAAATATAACCTATAAATTAATGAAAGAATTATATGGTACAATGTCTATTGGTCCTATTCTTATGGGAATGAGTAGGCCTGTTCATGTAGTACAATTAGATGCCAGTGTGGAAGAAATCATCAACATGACCGCTATATCTGTCATAGATGCTCAAACTGTAATACGTTAATTTATGATCGCCCAAATACAAGGAAAAATTATTTTAATTGAACCTACTCGTGTCGTGATTGACTGTAACGGTATTGGATATGAACTTTTAATTTCATTACAAACCTATTCAAACATAAAAGAAAAAGAAAGTATCCGATTATATACACATTTGTATTTACAGACTAATCCAGATAGTAATTTATCTTTTTTTGGATTTTTTGATACTATGGAACGCACTATTTTTAGGTTGCTTATTGGGGTCTCTGGAATAGGCCCTTCCACGGCTATAATAATGCTTTCATCTATGACTCCGCTTCAGATTAGAAACTTTATAGTTGCGGAGGATGTGAAAAAAATTCAAACGATTAAAGGAATTGGTCTAAAAACAGCACAAAGAGTGATATTAGAACTCAAAGATAAATTGATTAAACTTTACGATGATTCTCACAATATTTCCCCTTCTTTTGACAATAGTATAAAGGAAGAAACGTTATCTGCATTAGAAGTACTTGGTTATAAGCGAAAGCAAGTAGAAAAAAGTGTAGATGCAATTCTTCAAGAAAAACCTGATACCTCTATAGAATCGCTTATTAAACAAGTATTAAATAAAATTTAAGTATTTAATATTTGTAAAATATTGACATTAAACAAAAGTGTTTTTTATCCTATTTTAATACCCTTTTTTGTTTTAGGATTGGGGGTATATTCTTATGGTCAAAATACGAATGACAGTATCCCAGAAAATAAGATTTTAAACGATACGTTAAAACAAATTGATAGTTTCAAGTTAAAAACGTCTCCGCTAGGTAAAATTAAATTCCCTTCATTTAAAAAATCTTATAAAAAATATATTTATGACCCAATAAATGATGTTTATAAATACGCGGGCACATTAGCAGATTACGATGCAAGCATTCCATTAGTTATTAGTAGAAAAGAGTATGAGAAGTTAGCGACCAAGGAGTCACAAAATACTTTTTTTAGTTATAAAACTAAAGTATTAGAGGGGAATGTAGATAATTTAAAAGAAGCTCAAAAAGAATTATCTCCAGATTCTTATATAAATAAGGATTTTTTTAAAAACATTTTCGGTTCTGAAGAAATTAAAATAGACCCTTATGGGGTATTGGGCGTAGATATTGGAGTTCGCTATTTTAGAAACGACAATCCTGCTCTATCGTTAAGAAATAGAGAAAACATCACTATTGATTTTGATGCAGATATTAATGTAGGAATGACGGGAAATATTGGAGATAGAATTAGGTTTACTGGAAATTTTGACACAGAATCTTCTTTTGATTTTCAAAATTTATTAAAAATAGAATTTAACCCTCCAAAATTATTAAGTCCAGAACAGATTGCGCAGAATATTATAGAAGACCAACAACAAAAATTAACAGAGCAAATAAATAAAAAGTTAGATAGTATTACACCTAATTATGATACCTATTTGGAAAAAGTAGATTCGCTTCAAACGAAATATTCAGAAATGAAAAATGCCTATGAAGAGAACAAACAAAAGTTACAAAACCTAGACCAAGGACTTTTAGAAGCAAAAGAACAAATAAATGAGTATTTGAACCAACCTGCAAATGAGGATGCAATTATTCAAAATTTTGATATTGGAAATATTAATATGAGAACGAATAGTATTCTGATTCCAGGAATTCAAAATTTATTCGGAGCTAAAGCAGAATTAAAATTCGGAAGGACCAATATAACCGCAGTGTATGCGCAACAAAATTCTCAATCTCAAACGATTAACGTCAGAGGGGGTGGGCTAACGCAAGAATATAACATCTCAGCCTTAGATTATGAAGACAATAAACACTTTTTCCTTTCCCATTATTTTAGAGATACGTACAACAGTTCCCTAGCTAATTATCCCTATATAAACAGTTCTGTGCAAATAACAAGAATTGAAATTTGGGTGACAAACAGAGTGAATAATACAGATAGTAATAGAAATATATTAGCCATACAAGACTTAGGAGAAGCACAACCAGATAAGGTTTCTTTAGACGCCTATACTTCTTCTTTTTTTAATCCTAACAATCGTAATATATATCCAAAAAATGAAGCAAATAATCTAAACCCAAAAAGGATTGGAGTGGAATCTATTTTAACAGAAGAAATTAGAAATATTAGTTCGGTAAAACAAGGATTTGGAGTTTTGAGTTCCTATGTAAAAGAGGGGAATGATTATTCGGTATTGGAGAATGCGCGAAAACTTTCAGAAAATGAATTCACTTTTCACTCTCAATTAGGATATATTTCATTAAATCAATCCCTAAATAACGATGAGGTCTTAGCGGTGGCATTTCAATATTCTATAGATGGGAAAGTATATCAAGTAGGGGAGTTTGCAAATGATGGGATTGTAAATACTTCTTTAGAAACTATTTCTGGATCACAAGTAGTTCCAAATTCAAATAATTTGGTGTTAAAAATGTTAAAAAGCACGATTGTAAATGTAAATCAGCCTGTTTGGGATTTAATGATGAAGAATATATATAGTATTGGGGCATATCAAATAAGTGAAGAGGATTTTAATGTAAATATTTTTTATGCGGATCCTTCCCCTTTGAACTATATAACTCCTGTAGATGCATCTATTTGGCCAAGTTCTCTCAATAATAGAATTTTATTAAACGTATTTAATTGGGATAAGCTAGATTCTTATAAAGACCCAGTTGCTAAGGGGGATGGCTATTTTGATTTTATCCCAGATATAACAGTAAATGCCACAAAAGGTCAGTTGATTTTTACAACTATAGAACCTTTTGGAGAAACGCTATTTAATTTATTAGACAACCCAAAATCCTCTATTGAATCCTACGAAAATGAGGATAGTTATAACAAGAACCAAGAAAAATATGTGTTTAAAAATTTATATGATCAAACAAAAGCTTTTGCCTTAGAGGAAAATGAAAAGAATAAATTTCAAATAAGAGGGAGTTATAAAACTTCTCAAGGGGGCGATATACCTATCGGTGCGTTCAATATACCCAAAGGGTCAGTGAGAGTAACGGTTGGGAGTAGGGTGCTCCAAGAAGGAGTAGACTATATTGTTAATTACCAATTAGGGACTGTCAAAATAATTGATGAGTATATCAAATCCTCTAACACCCCTATTAATATTAGTTTAGAAAGTAGTTCATTTATAAATCAAAACAATAAGCGATTTGCAGGGGTAGATGTTGTTCATCAAATTAATAATAATTTTTTTATAGGAGGAACATTTTTAAACTTGAGAGAAAACACGTTTTCACAAAAAGCAAATTATGGTCAAGAACCTATAAATAATACTATGTTAGGGATGAATCTCAATTTTTCAAAAAAAGCGCCCTTTTTAACTCGTCTAATAAATAAATTTCCAACCATAGAAACGGAAGCGCCCTCACGCGTATCATTTAGGGGCGAAGTAGCAGGATTATTTGCAGGAAATCCAAAAAATGCTCAGTTTAATGGCGAAGCCACTACTTATATAGATGATTTTGAAGCAGCACAGAGCAATATAGATATTAGAGGGGCCTTTTCATGGCAAATAGCTTCCGTACCCTTTGAAGGAGTTAATGGTGCTGATGCAGGAATGGGAGATTTGAGTTCAGGATTTTATAGAGCCAAAGTTGCATGGTATAATATAGACCCTATTTTTTACGGAGGGAGTAGGCCTGATGATATTACCCTTGATGAAATTTCTAAAAATACCACTAGGAGAGTTTTTATAAATGAAATATTTCCAGAACAAGATTTAGTACAAGGTCAAAATTCCATACAATCAACATTAGACATTGCCTATTTTCCTACAGAAAAAGGACCTTATAATAATAGAAAATCTGTGGATGTAGTAAAAACACCTTCACAAAACTGGGCGGGAATTATGCGACCCATTACGACAACTAATTTCGAACAAGCAAATGTAGAATTTATAGAGTTTTGGCTTTTAGATACGTTTTCTGAATTGGATTCAACCTCAGATGACTTAGGAGAAATCGTATTTCATTTAGGAGACGTATCAGAAGATATTTTAAAAGATGGGCATAAACAATTTGAAAATGGCTTGCCAACTAGTAATAATGAGCCAGCAAAGAATACAATCTGGGGGAAGGTTCCTTTGAAACAATCCTTATTGTACACTTTTAGTACGGATATAAACGAAAGAAGTATTCAAGATGTTGGATTAGATGGAATTAACGATGCTCAAGAATTTTTTATTTATAATAGTGATGGAAATAGAAAAGACCCTGCAGGAGATAATTATGAATTTTATCTTGGGCGGTCTGGGGATATCGTAAATAGGTATAAAAATTATAACGGTACGGAAAAAAATTCCCCAATTACAATAACAGAAAGCAATAGAGGGAGTACTGTACAGCCAGATACAGAAGATATAAATAGAGATCAAACAATGAATACTATTGAAAGGTATTTTAAGTATAAAATCCCTATTGCAAAAAATATGAATATAGAAAATCATCCTTTTATCACTGATATTAGAGATAATGTAGTGGTAGATTTACCTAATTCAGAAAAATTGACCACAAGATGGATACAATTTAAAATACCTATTGCCAAATCGTATTATGAGGGGACAAATTTTAATAGTTATTTTGAAGCCGTAAATGGGATTGAAGATGCTCGTTCTATTCGATTTATTAGAATGGTTTTAGGAAATTTTTCACAACCTGTAGTATTCAGATTTGGGACGTTAGATTTAGTGAGAGGAGAGTGGAGAAGGTATGAAAGGCAAATAAATGAAAACATTTCTCAATCTGTAGAAACGACAATGGATATAAGTACGGTCAATATATTAGAAAATGAAGATAGAATTCCTATTAATTACGTATTGCCTCCGGGAGTCATTAGAGAGGAAAATAACAATAACAATACGATAGTAAGGCAATCGGAACAGTCCTTGGCATTTAGGGTATGTGATTTGCAGCCTCAAGATTCTAGAGCGATTTATAAAAATGTAGATTTAGATATCCGCCAATACAAATCGCTGAAAATGTTTTTACACGCCGAGTCTATTACTGGAAAAAATCCTTTGCCGGGAGAAGGAGCAAATGAGGATTTTGACGATAGATTAGTCGCTTTTATACGTTTTGGAACAGATGCAAAAGACAATTATTATCAAATTGAAGTGCCTTTAAAGCCTACCTCTTTTACTCCAAATGTACCCAATAGATTAAGTGCAGAAGAGGTTTGGAAGCCAGAATCAAACTCCATTGATATTCCTATTGAATTGTTTTCAAAATTAAAATCATTAAGTATTTCCAAAGGACAAATAGGGAACTTAAACTACTATGATGAATCATTTAAAGAAATTCAAGAATTTACAAGTATTAGCGAATTAGTTGGAACCAAAAAGTATAAGTATGCCATAAAAGGAAACCCTTCTACAAGCAATATTCAGTTTATAATGATAGGATTAAAGAACCCTGCTCCTCAAACAGGAGGGGATTTATGTGGAGAGGTTTGGTTCAATGAGTTACGACTTGCTGGGATTGAGAATACCGAAGGGTTTGCCATGATTAGTTCCTTAGATACCAATATATCTGATGTAATTAATATATCGGCAAGTGGGAAATTTAGCTCCCCTGGATTTGGCTCTATTGAACAGACACCCAATCAAAGAAGTCAAGAAGAAATATGGCAATATGATTTTATAACTAGTACTAATTTAGGAAAGTTTTTTCCAAAAAAATGGCAATTTAATATCCCCTTTAATTATAGTATAAATGAATCAAGAGCAATTCCAAAATACAGTCCTTTTTATTTAGATGTCTTATTGGACGATATCTTAAATCAAGCAGAGGGAGGTGCACAAAGAGACTCCCTATTTAATCAAGCAGTTACCTATTCTAATAATAGAAGTATTAATTTCATTGGGGTACAAAAAAATAAAACAAAGAGGAAAAGAATCTACGATATAGAAAATGTAAACTTCTCTTATATATATAATGAGGGGATTTATCGTGATTTTCAGATTGAAGATAGGAGAAATAAAAAAATCTCTTTAGTGGCAAACTATCGTTATAATTTTCAACCCAAAGAAATCAGTATTTTTGGAAGTCAAAATGCCCTAAAAAGAAGTAAATATTTTAGATGGTTAGGAGAATTAAATATCAATATCCTTCCCTCAAATTTAGAATATACGCTAAATATAAATAGAAACTTTGAGAGTCAGCGCTTTAGACAGGTCAATATTTCTGGGGTAGATTCGGATGCACAATTAAGTCTCCCTGCATTACAACAAAGAAATTATACTTTTACGAGAAATTTTTTTCTTAATCACAACATAACAAAATCATTGCGGCTCACTTTTAATGTCTCAAATAATAGCATCATAAAAAACTATTTTATACAAGGGAATAATGATGAGTTAAAAGATATAGACACATCAAAAGATATATGGGATGGATTTTGGGATAGGGGAACCCCAAACAATCACTTACAATCTATAACCTTAAATTATGCGATTCCGCTTTCTTATTTTCCTTTTTTAGATTTTGTTAATGCAAATTATAGTTATACGGGAGATTTTAGTTGGCAGAGGGGTTCTGAGGCAATGGCGTTAATAACAAATGCGGATGGAGATAGATTAGGAAATGTAAACACGATTCAAAATGCAAATACACAAACGTTCAATATGTTTTTTGTGATGAATAAATTATACAATACGTTAGGATTAAATAAAAAAAGTGAGTCTAAAGTCTTAAATGTATTTAAAGGTGTACTTACTTTTTTAGATAGAGTACAAATTAACTATACAGAAAACAATGGAAGGGTTATTCCTGGATACCTTAATAATGTCAGTTTTTTTGATATAAATCCTTCCCCCTCTTTTGTTTTTGGATTACAGGATAACATTAGGTTTGATTTAGCGAATCAGGGAAAACTTACGGATTTCCCCTATTTTAATCAACCCTTTACCAAAGTGCATAACAACAGGCTGAATGGTACTGCGCAAGCGAATTTTTTGAAAAATTTCATCATTACACTAAATGCAAACCTATCTTATTCAGACAGTTATAAAGAAAACTTTTTAGTTGAAAACAATAGATACCAAATTCTAAACCCTAATCAATTTGGTAATTTTTCTTCTTCTACATCACTAATAAGCACTGCATTTTTTACGAGAAACAAAGAGTATAATCCAAATTTTGAGCAGTTTAAGGAGAATAGAATTGTAATCGCAAGGCGATTGGCGCAGCAAAAGGGTATAGATATATCCAATACAAACAATGCGAATTTTCCTGAAGGATTTGATAATACCAATCAACAAGTCATTATCCCTGCGTTTCTATCTGCCTATATGGGGATTAATCCAGAGGAAATAAAATTAAATCCTATTCGAAGGATACCTATACCCAATTGGAACATAAGGTATATTGGGCTTACAAAAAACAAATGGATTAAAAAATATTTTACGCGCCTGTCTCTCACACATGGATATACTGCTAATTATACCATTAATAATTATCAAACAAATTTATTATACGACATCAACGACCAAAACATAAAAGACCAAGGAGGGAATTTCCTAAATCCCTTATTGTATAATAATATTACGCTTTCAGAACAATTTAATCCCCTAATTCAAATTGATATAGAAACCAAAAGTGGCATAAAATTTTTAACCAATATAAAAAAGAATAGGGTTCTATCTTTAAGTTTGGACAATCACCTCCTTACGGAAAATTTAGGAGATGAATACACCTTAGGTATGGGATACAGGATTTCGAATTTTAGAAAGAAAAGACCAAAAAATGGGAGCGGAGTAAACAATGGAGACCTTAACCTAAAATTTGAAGGGTCGTATAGGGACAATATTACGGTAATTAGAAATTTGGCGTATGAAAACAATATCATTAAAGCGGGACAAAATATTTTAGCGATGAGATTTACCGCAGATTATATTTTCTCTAATGAGTTAACAGGCATTTTATTTTACGATCATAATTTTACTTCACATGCCATTTCTACCATTTTTCCACAAACAAATATCAGTACAGGAGTCACTATTAAATGGACGATTGGGAATAGTACTAGATAAAAAACCTAACAAATTTTAGCCATTCACAAGCGGAAATAAATTGTATATTTGTTTGATTATGAAGAAAAGATATATTTGGTTTTATAAATATAATAATAGAAGATGGGTTATTTTACTTGCTGTTTTATTAGGAATTGGACTTTTAATAATTTTAAATTATAATTTGTGTTATGTAGCTTGTCTTTTAGGGATAAAAGAAACAAGTGCCTTTTTCCCACCTCTCCAAATACTTATTGTCGGTTTACCAACATATCTCTTATTTTGGTTTTATAGAACCTATGATATTAGAGAGCAAATCCAAAAAAGTGAAGAACAGATAGATAAATCTAAACAACAAATAGAAAAATCCCAACAACAAATACTTCAAGGAAGTTTGTTTGAAGGGATTAAAAATTTAACAGATAATGCCCCATTAAAAATAGAAGTAGGAACGCAGCAATTAATAATTTTATCTAAAAACATTCCCTCCTCTAATAAAGCATTAAAAAAAGATTACGACAATCAGATTAAATTAGCGTTTATCAAAAGATTAAAAATTGCACCTGAACCACCTAAATCAAAAACCAAAATAAGGTATACTTATGCTCAACATATAATGAGTTGGTTATCAGAAAAAGAAAAAGAATTAGAGTTTGATCTTTTAGATTTACAATATTGTGATTTTTCTAATCAAGAATTTAACACAAAGTATAAAAATTGTTTAGATATATTAAAGATAAGAGAAAGCAATAATAATAAGAACATTATGTTAAAAGGAAATTTTAATTTTCGTAATGCGTTTTTACAAGAATTGAATTTGAATAAAATTCAATTAGAGGGTGTTATTTTAAACAAAGCCACTTTAAGAGATTCAGTTATGATAGAAGCAAAAATAATTGGACATACAGAAATAAAATATAATAATATAAGAAAGGCTGATTTGATTAATGTTAATTTTCAAGGTGCAACTTTGAAGAATCTTGATTTAACAGAGAGTTGGTTGTTTGGTGCTAATCTAAAAGATACTACGTTAGAAAATGTTAATTTAACAAAGACTAATTTATCAAATTGTGATTTAACAAATTGTAATATGAATAAGGTGGGGTTAAATAATGCTTTTTGGAGCAAACAATTACCGCCAAACATGAATGATGAATTAAAAGAAAAATTAGAAAAAATTTATAGTTTTAATAATGAAGTTATAGAAGAAAAAATTACTGATGAAAACGGAATAGTAAGGAAAAAACAGAAAGATATAATAAGATTAAAATCCAAAAATTGATATCTACCTACCCAATCACATCAAACCCCGTATAGGGTACTAATGCTTTTGGGATACGAATACCCTCTGCCGTTTGGAAATTTTCTAAAATAGCAGCCATGACTCTTGGCAGTGCTAAAGAGCTTCCGTTTAGCGTATGCGCCAATTCTTTTTTGCCCTCTTTGTTTTTATATCGCAGTTGCAATCGCTCCGCTTGGTAATTGGTAAAACTAGACACCGAACTTATCTCTAACCATTTTTCTTGGGCAGCAGAGTACACTTCAAAATCATAGGTGATAGCAGAAGCAAAACCTAAATCGCCTCCACAAAGTTTTAAGAGACGGTAGGGAAGTTCTAACTCTTTTAAAATTTCTTTGACGTGCGCAATCATTCCCTCTAAGGCAGTTGGTGAATTTTCTGGTTTTTCTATACGTACAATTTCTACTTTGTCAAATTGATGCAAACGGTTTAGCCCTCTTACGTGTGCGCCATAACTTCCCGCTTCTCTACGAAAACAAGGTGTATAGGAGGTGAGGCATATAGGCAACTCTTTTTCCGTGAGTAACTGATTTCTATAGATATTGGTTAGTGGCACTTCTGAGGTTGGGATTAGATAGAGTTTGTCTTCCCCAACTAAGTACATTTGCCCTTCCTTGTCTGGCAATTGTCCCGTAGCAAACCCAGAATCTTCATTGACCAAATGAGGTACTTGCATTTCTTTATAGCC
>JAMJVX010000013.1 GCA_023558315.1 Flavobacteriaceae bacterium | reverse complement strand
TTCATCTCCCGACAATGTTCCTGAGTATGTATTACTACTAATAGTTACATTAATTGATGTAATCTCTTTTTGTGTAGACGGTGGGATGGTGTTTATTGTAAAGGTATAGTTTTCTGTACTTCCATCTTGTGCTGTGACAATAATTTTAGTTTCTTCCCCTAAATCTATCGTATCCCCATTATTTATATCAGCGTTGGCAAAATTAGATACGTCAAATGCGGATATTGTCCCTTGAGTAGGTCCGTAAGGAATATTATTTGGGAAGGTAATATCCGTCCCAGAGATTGTCGCTGTATAGTTTGTGCCACTAATAGTTACTCTCAAGGCAGTAATATCCTTTTGAGAAGAGGGTGGAATGGTATTTATAGTAAGAGAATAGGTTTGGGTACTATTATCTTGTGCTGTCACGATAATTGTCTCTCCAGTTAATGTAGTAAAGGTATCTCCCTCACTTTTATCGGCAATGGCAAATTGAGAAAGCTCTAGTGTTTCAATTTCTATAGTGGCTTCTGTAGTTCCGAATGGGAGTGAACTATTAAAAATGAATTCATTTTCCGACAATGTTCCTGAGTATGTATTACTACCTATAGATACATTAATTGATGTAATCTCTTTTTGTGTAGACGGTGGGATGGTGGTTATTGTAAAGTTAAAGGTTTTTGTACTACCATCTTGTGCAGTGACGATAATCGTAGTTTCTTCTCCTAAATTTACAGTATCCCCATTATTTATATTTGCGTTTGCAAAATTAGATACTTCTAGTGTGGATATAGTTCCTTGTGTAGGTCCGTAAGGAATATTATTTGGAAATATAAAAGTGGCACCTGATATAGTACCAGTATAAGCGGTACCACTAATTGTAACACCAAAAGTAGTAATCTCTTTTTGTGTAGACACTGGAATAGTATTTATCGTAAAACGATAGGAAGTTGTGCTTCCATTTTGTGCAGTAACGATAATAGTAATTTCTTCTCCTAAATTTATAGTATCTCCATTGTTAATATTAGCATTTGCAGCGTTAGAGACGTTAAGAGTAGAAAGGGTACCCTGTGTGGCACCAAAAGGAATATTATTGGGGAAAGTAATGGTCGTTCCAGAGACAGTTCCCGAATATGCAGTCCCGCTGATAGTCACTCCTATATTTAAAATTGCTTTTTCATCTGATGGAGAGGCGATTATATTTATTGGATATGTAGCTTGAGTCCCATTTTGGGCTGTGACAACAACACTCTCACCTGTAAGAGGTAATATGTCTCCCGTGCTTTTGTCTGCGGTTGCGTGTTTAGAAATTTCCAATACGCTTATAGTTACTTGTGTTTTTCCATTAGGAACGCTTGGAAAAGTGATATTTGTTCCTGTGATAGTTGCGTTATAATTAGTAGTATTAATCGATACCGCCATTTTTAAAATTGCATTTTGAGGAGAAGGTAAAGTAGGAATTGTAAGACTGTAAGTAGTTTTACTATTGTCTTGTGCAGTGACGATGATTGTATCTCCTGTAACGGTTATAGTATCTCCTTCATTTTTATTTGCGGTAGCATATTCAGATATGGAAAGAGATTCAATAGTTGCTTGAGTAGTATCAAAAGGAACATTGTTGTTAGGAAATGTAATATTTGTACCTGAAATAGTTCCATTATACGTAGTCCCACTGATAGCCACTGATATTGCAGTAATTTTCTTTTCTGTAGAAACAGGAATAGTGTTTATAAAAATCTCATAATCAACAGAAGTTTTATCTTGTGCGGTGACTGTAATTATATTCGTTCCACTAATGGGTAAAACGTCACCTACGGACGCATTTGTTGTAGCTAATTCAGAAATATCCAGTAAGGCTATCATAGCTTGTGTTGTTCCGTAGAGCGCATTTGTTTGAAAATATATATCTGTCCCAGATATATCACCCCTATATCTTATTTCACTTACTATTAATTTCATTTCAGTAATTTCTTTTTCCGTTGAAACTGGGATAGTATTTATAGTAACTGTGTATGTAGTAGTACTTTTATCTTGGGCCGTAACTACAATTGAATTATCTCCACTTATTGTCAACGTGTCTCCTACATTTGTATCTGCTATTGCAAATTGAGAGAGTGTTATGCTGGTTATGATTGCTTGAGTAGGACCAAAGGGGATATTATTGGGAAAAGTAATATTCGTACCTGATATCGTAGCTGTATAGGACTGTCCACTAAGGGAAACCGCCATTGCTGTAATCGATTTTTCAGAGGAAGCAGGAATCGTTTTGATAAGTATAGAATAGGTTATAGTGCTTTTGTCTTGTGCAGTAATAGTAACCGTATTTGTACCACTAATTGTTAAAGTATCCCCAACATTTACATCTGAAGTAGCAAAATCAGAGAGAGCTAAGCTTGAAACTTGTACTTGAGTAGTTCCAAATGGCACATCGTTATCAAAAACAATGTTTGTTCCTGAAAGGGTTCCTGTATAATTAGTGCTTCCAACTGTAATTACTAAAGAGGTAATTTCTTTTTCAGAGGATGCAGACATAACACTCATTGTTATGTTATAGGTTTGGATTTCTCCATTTTCAGCAGTTATGATTATAGAGTTTGCACTATCAACTGCTAATTTGTCTCCTATATTTTTACTGGAAACGGCTTTGTTGGATAGTTCAATTTTTTTTATAGTTACTTCTGTGGTGCCAAAAGGAAAACTATTCTCAAATGTAATATTGGTGCCTGCAATTGATGCAGTATAATCTTTGTCAGCAGTGACGATGAATGATTTTATTTCATTTCCTGTTTCTTTTTTCTTGTCCTTTGAACATTGAAAAACATTTAATAATAGTAGTGAAATTGTGAGGGTAAGTAAAAATATTTTTCTCATAATTGTTAATAAATAATCACAACAAATATAATATATTTATACAATTTGTATATAAAGATAAACTTATTTCTGCTCTTTTAGGCTTTTTATGAGGTCTCTTAACCTCGCTGCCTCATTAAAATCCAAGTTCTTCGCTGCCTTTTCCATAGCTTTTTGTACTTCTCTTATTTTTTTCTTACGTTGCTCTTCGCTCAAATAGGCAATTTCATTCTCTGCAGCTTCATATAGTGTTTCCTCAGATTGTTTATAAGGACTGTTTATTGATGTTAATGGATTGTTTAGAGATTTATTTACAGGTTTAGGGGTTATTTTATGTAAGGTATTGTATTCTAATTGTTTTTCTCTTCTGTAATTAGTCTGTGTAATTGCTTTGTCCATACTTTTGGTAATTTTATCAGCATACATTAGTGCTTTTCCGTGAATATGTCTTGCAGCCCTCCCTATCGTTTGAATAAGCGATTTTTCACTTCGTAAAAATCCTTCCTTGTCTGCATCTAATATGATAACCAAAGAGACCTCAGGCAAGTCTAATCCTTCGCGTAATAAGTTCACACCTACTAATACATCAAATAGCCCATTCCTCAAATTTTGAATAATTTCTACACGTTCCAAAGTATCCACATCGCTATGAATATAGCAGCATCGTATTTCTAATTTTTCCATGTATTGTGTCAACTCTTCCGCCATTCTTTTTGTGAGGGTAGTTATTAAAACACGTTCGTCTTTATCTGCTCTTTGTCGTATTTCTTCAATAATATCATCAATTTGATTTAGACTGGGTCTAACTTCAATCTCAGGGTCTAAAAGTCCAGTAGGTCGTATTATTTGTTCAATATAAAACCCTTCTGTTTTCTTTAGTTCGTATTCTGCTGGAGTAGCACTTACATAAATTACTTGATTTTGAAGGGTTTCAAATTCTTCAAATTTTAAAGGGCGATTGTCTAAAGCAGCTGGCAAGCGAAATCCATATTCCACTAAATTTTCTTTTCGGCTTCTGTCTCCGCCATACATCGCGTGGACTTGTGATAATGTAACGTGGCTTTCGTCTACCACCATCAAATAATCATCTGGGAAATAATCCAAAAGACAAAAAGGGCGTGTGCCGGGAGAACGTCCATCTAAATATCGCGAATAATTTTCTATGCCTGAGCAATACCCCAATTCTTTAATCATCTCTAAGTCAAAATTTGTCCGTTCTTCTAATCTTTTTGCTTCTAAATGTTGCCCTGTGCCTTTATAATAATCTAATCGTTTTACTAAATCGTCTTGAATTTCTCGGATAGCATTATTTAAGACATTGGGTGAAGTAACAAAAATATTTGCGGGATAGATATTTAGCTTGTCGTATTTACTGATTGTGGTATTTTTAAAAGGGTCAATAGATTCTATAAGTTCTATTTCATCCCCAAAAAAATGAAGACGAAAGGCGATATCTGCATACCCAGGATATATATCAATAATATCCCCTTGCACTCTAAAGTTTCCTCTATTAAATTCTCCTGTAGTTCTAGAATATAAGCTTTGCACTAATTGATGAAGGAGTTTTTGCCTAGATACTATTTGCCCTTGGGCGACTTCTATCACATTTTTTTTAAACTCTTGAGGGTTTCCAATTCCATATAAACAAGATACGGAAGCGACGACTAAGACATCTCGTCTTCCAGACAACAAAGAGGAGGTAGTACTCAATCGCAATTTTTCAATTTCCTCATTGATTGATAAATCTTTTTCTATATAGGTGCCAGTGGTTGGGATATACGCTTCAGGTTGGTAATAATCGTAATAGGATACAAAATACTCAATCGCATTATTTGGAAAAAAACTCTTAAACTCGGCAAACAATTGCGCCGCTAAGGTTTTATTATGCGCTAATACGAGTGTGGGTCTTTGTATTTCATTGACTACATTGGCGACAGTAAAAGTCTTCCCAGAGCCAGTAACTCCCAATAACGTTGTGTGCTTTTCCCCACGAAGAATATTTTCGCTAATTTGTTTAATCGCTTGCGGCTGGTCTCCAGTAGGAGAAAAAGGAGATACTAAATCAAATTGCATTTAACTAAAAATGGACTTTTTATTCAAAATACGAATAAATTATTCGCTCAAAGCATTCTTTATTCTTTCTATTGCCGTTTTTATTTCCTCTACGGATGCTGCATAAGAGATTCTCAAGCAATTTGGATTTCCAAAAGCTGCGCCAGAAACGGTGGCAATATGCGCTTTTTCTAAAAGAAACATCGCAAAATCGTCTGCGTTTTTAATCAGCGTATTTTGAATAGTTTTCCCAAAAAAATAAGAAATATCTGGGAAGATATAAAATGCCCCTTGTGGGTTGTTCACTTTAAATCCTTCTATTTTACTGATTTCACTGACGATTAAGTCTTTTCTTTTTTGAAACTCCTCAACCATATAATGAATTTTCTGTGGTGAGGCATCTAAGGCAGCGAGGGTCGCTCGTTGTGCTATGGAATTTGCCCCACTGGTTATTTGCCCTTGAATTTTAGTACACGCCTTGGCAATCCATTCAGGTGCACCCATATATCCAATTCTCCATCCCGTCATCGCAAAGGCTTTAGCCACACCATTTACAGTGATGGTGCGGTCAAACATTTCTGGGATAGCGGCAAAACTTATAAGAGAAGCATTCGGATATAATATATGCTCGTATATCTCATCAGATAAAATGAAAATATCTGGATATTTTTTTAATACTTCTGCCAGCGCGTAATATTCTTCTTTGGAATAAACTGAGCCACTCGGATTGTTTGGAGAGTTGAGCACTAATAATTTTGTTTTTGGAGTGATTGCGGCTTCCAATTGTTCTGGACTAATTTTAAAATCTGTGTCAAAAGAGGAGGGAATACTTACAAACTTTGCATTCACCAAAGAAGCAATCGCTTCATAACTCACCCAAAAAGGGGCAGGGCTGAGCACTTCATCCCCTGGGTTTAGCAACGCCATAAAGATATTTGCGATACTTTGCTTCGCGCCTGTAGAAACGACAATTTGATTGGGAGCGTAGTCGAGTAGGTTGTCGCGCTTAAATTTTCTACAGATACTTTCTTTGAGGTCGGCATACCCATCTACAGGTGGGTAGGAACTATAATTTTCACTTATCGCATTTTTTGCTGCTTCTTTGATAAAATCTGGGGTGTCAAAGTCTGGCTCTCCTAAACTTAAACTAATAATATTTTTCCCTAAACTTTTGAGTTCTCGTGCCTTTGCTGCCATCGCTAAAGTGGCAGAAGCAGGTAGTTTTTTTACTTGTTCCGATAGTGCTATTTTTGTCATAAAATTCTGTGATTTAATTTTGCGCAAAATTATACTTTATATATATACTAAAAATGTATTTTTACAAAAATTGTTTTGAAACAAATACCATCCTTTTTTCAACTATCTGAGGAGAAAATTTCTCAATTAGAAGCATTAATCCCTTTATATCAATATTGGAACGAGCGGATAAATGTGGTTTCCAGAAAGGATATTCACCTTTTGGAGGAACGACATATTTTACACTCTTTGGCGATAGCAAAGGTGGTATCGTTTCCAGATAACGCAAAAGTCTTAGATATAGGTACTGGGGGAGGGTTCCCAGGAATACCCTTAGCCATTTTTTTTCCAAATACACAATTTGTATTATTAGACAGCATCGCTAAAAAAATACATGTAGTGGAGGAAATTGTCAAAGGCTTAAAATTAGAAAATGTAACTGTAAAACGCATGCGCGCAGAGGAGTTTACAGAAAAAGTAGATTTTGTAGTAAGTCGCGCGGTAGCCAATATGGAAACCCTAATTCAATGGACGCAAAAAAACATACGGAATACGTCTATTCATCCTACGATACCCAACGGCTTTTTCTTTTTAAAAGGCGGCGATTTAACAGCCGAGATAAAAAAACACAAAAAGGGGTGTACCCAAAACGATATTTCATCCTTTTATCCACTGCCTTTTTTTGAGGACAAAAAAATAATTTACTTACCGAAGGTAAACAAGTTGTAGAAAAAGTTTTTTTTCATAAATTGCACCCCTTTTACTATACATAAATGAAGATACATGCAGTTAATTTAGGAAATTTTAGGTTGGATGGGGGTGCGATGTTTGGCGTCGTTCCTAAAGTATTATGGCAAAAGCATTTTGAAACGGATGCCGAAAATAGAATTGATATTTCTATGCGCTCATTACTCATTGAGCAAGGTGATAGACTAATTTTGATAGATACAGGCTTAGGGACGAAGCAAAGCGAAAAGTTTTTTGGCAGATATGGTCTGTGGGGCGAACACGATATTGAAAAAGTCTTAAAACCCTTAGGGTTTCATCCAGATGATATTACGGATGTCCTTTTGACTCATTTGCATTTTGACCATTGTGGAGGGGCGATTCATCAAAACAAAAAGGGAATTTTAGAACCCTATTTTAAGAATGCGACTTTTTGGTCGTATAAAGACCATTGGGAATGGGCGACAAAGCCAAATGCCAGAGAAAGAGCCTCTTTTTTATCAGAAAATATTCTCCCCATTCAAGAAAGCGGACAATTGCAATTACTTTCGTTTCAAGAACAGAAGTATGTATATCCCACGCCTATAGAAAACATTTCTGTCATTTTAGTAGATGGGCATACGGATAAGCAAATGATTCCCGTCATAAATTACAAGGGTGCAACGATAGTATTTACCGCAGACCTGATTCCTACCTTAGCGCATCTGTCTATCCCTTATATTGCCTCCTATGATACACGCCCTTTATTGTCCTTAGAGGAAAAACAAACTTTTTTAGCGTGGGCATATAAAAACAAGAGTATTTTGTGCTTTGAGCACGATTTCAAAAATGAGCTAATTTCCTTAAAAAAGACCGAAAAAGGAATAATTTTTGACGAAAAAGACACAATAAATAGTTTTTTTTAAAAAAAATGCTACTTTTGCCGTTCATATAATTCTATGAAAAACGCTAAAAATATCAAAGCTTGTATAACTGCAATAGGAGGATATGTACCTGAAGATATTCTAACTAATGAAATGTTAGAAAAAATGGTGGATACTAATGATGAATGGATTGTTAGTAGAACAGGAATTAAGGAAAGAAGAATTCTAAAAGACCCAAAAAAGCCTACTTCATATATGGGCATAAAGGCGTCTAATAAAGTTATAGAGGAGAGAAACATTGACCCTATGTCTATAGATTTGGTAATTACAGCAACTGTAACCCCAGATTTACCAGTAGCTTCAACGGCAGCATATATTGCGACAGAAATTGGCGCTAAAAATGCCTTTAGTTTTGATATACAAGCAGCATGCTCAGGCTTCCTATACGGAATGTCTGTAGCAAAATCTTTCATTGAATCTGGCAGATACCAAAGAGTTTTGTTAGTCGGAGCAGATAAAATGTCGTCTATCGTTGATTATACTGATAGGGCTACATGTATATTGTTTGGAGATGGTGCAGGAGCAGCCTTGTTTGAAGCGAGTGAAAACGAGTTTGGCTATGAAGATGAATTTTTGCAAACCGATGGAAATGGAAGAAATTATTTAAAAATTGATGCAGGAGGTTCATTGTTTCCACCATCACATGAGACTTTAGATAAGAAAATGCACAATTTATATCAGGAAGGTCAAGTTGTATTTAAGTATGCCGTATCAAATATGTTGGAAGCTACCCAAAAAATAATGGAAAGGAATAACCTAAAAGGAAATGACATAAATTATTTAGTTCCCCATCAGGCAAATAAAAGGATTATTGACTCAATTGCTTCTAAAACAGATATAGATTCGGATAAAATTTTGATGAATATAGAGCGATATGGAAATACCACTGCGGCAACTATTCCCCTTTTGTTAAATGATAATAAAGCGTCTTTTAAGAAAGGAGAAAAGTTTATATTTATCGCCTTTGGAGGAGGGTTTTCATGGGGAGCGAGTTATTTAACTTGGAGTATATAAAAAGAATATAATTTAAAATAAAATAGATAGATTAAAAAATTAAATTAGTTATGGATAATAAAGAAATACAAAATTTAGTACGATTTTTAACTAAATCAGGAATTAGTGAGTTCAAAATGGAGACAAAAGAGATAAAATTATCTATTAAAACTCCAGAGGGCTCTATGGGAAAAAGCATTATGAGTTACCCATCTGTCCCTCAAGTGATGCCCCCATCCGCACCTCAGGTAGTGCAATCAGCTCCACCCGCTGAGTCTTCTTCGGCAGGAAATGCCAGTCAAGAGAAAAAATCCTCTGAAAATGTGGAGGAAAACAATAAAAATTTAGTTACCATAAAATCTCCAATCATTGGTACATTTTATAGAAAACCTTCCCCAGATAAACCTGTTTTTGTAGAAGTAGGTCAAACTATAAAAGAAGGGGATCCATTATGTGTGATTGAAGCCATGAAACTATTTAATGAAATAGAAGCGGAACAAAGTGGTAAAATTGTTAAGATTTTAGTAGATGATTCTACGCCTGTAGAATTTGACCAACCTTTATTTTTATTAGATATATCCTAAAAAAACAAACAAAATGTTTAAAAAAATATTAGTCGCTAACCGCGGAGAGATTGCCTTAAGAGTTATTCGTACTTGTAAAGAAATGGGAATAAAAACTGTGGCGGTGTATTCCAAAGCAGACGAGGAAAGTTTGCCAGTAAAATTTGCGGACGAAGCCGTATGTGTAGGTCCTGCTTCAAGTATGGAATCCTATTTAAAAATGTCAAATATTATTGCCGCTGCAGAAATCACGAATGCAGATGCGATACATCCAGGATATGGGTTTCTTTCTGAGAATGCCCAATTTTCTAGTATTTGTGAAGAAAATAAAATTAAATTTATTGGGGCTTCCGCAAATATGATAAACCAAATGGGCGATAAAGCTTCGGCTAAAGCTACTATGAAAGCCGCAGGAGTGCCTACTATCCCAGGGTCAGAAGGGTTATTAAAATCTTTTCAAGAAGCAGAAAAATTAGCAGATGAAGTAAAATATCCTGTCATGCTAAAAGCTACCGCTGGTGGAGGTGGAAAAGGAATGCGCGCCGTTTGGGAAAAAGGAGAATTGAAGAAAGCATGGGATAGCGCAAGACAAGAAGCAAAAGCAGCCTTCGGAAACGATGGGATGTACATGGAAAAACTTATAGAAGAACCGCGTCATATTGAGATACAAATTGTAGGAGATGCTAAAGGTAAAGCTTGCCATTTATCAGAAAGAGATTGTTCTATCCAAAGAAGACATCAAAAACTTACCGAAGAAACGCCCTCGCCATTTATGGATGAAGAGTTACGAAAAAAAATGGGAGAATCGGCGGTACGAGCTGCAGAATATATTGGCTATGAAGGGGCTGGAACGATTGAGTTTTTAGTGGATAAGCATAAGAATTTCTATTTTATGGAGATGAATACGCGTATTCAAGTGGAACACCCAATCACTGAGCAAGTAGTTGATCACGATTTAATAAGAGAGCAAATCTTAGTAGCCGCAGGGGTGGCTATTTCTGGGAAAAATTATTTTCCAAAAATGCACTCTATAGAATGTAGAATAAATGCGGAAGACCCCTATAACAATTTTGTGCCTTCACCTGGAATTATTACTAATTTACATTTACCGGGGGGACATGGAGTAAGGTTAGATACGCATGTATATTCTGGATATACAGTGCCTCCATTTTATGACTCTATGATTGCGAAACTTATTACTACAGCACGATCGAGAGAAGAAGCTATTTTGAAAATGAAAAGAGCGTTAGAAGAATTTGTAGTTCACGGTATAAAGACGACTATTCCTTTTCATTTGCAACTCATGCAAAATGAGGATTATATCAATGGAAATTATACTACCAAGTTTATGGAAGATTTCCAGATGGAAACGCCATAGTTATTTCTTTTCATAAAATTTAGAAGATGCCTTATATGGTCAATCTACATGGTTACAGTGGCGTGATAATTTAAAAAGAAAATTTAATAATAAGACGGAAGAGCATGTAGATGAGACTTTTAACTACTGGACAAGTTATTAAAGATAGTTGTTATGAAAAATAAAATAGTATTTCTAATCCTTTTTTTAGTTATCTTTTGTATATCGTGTAAACCAATTGGAGGTTGCTATGAGAAGTCTATAACTCATTTAGTGGTAAGAGGGGGGGGGAGAAATTATATTGGAACTATAATTAATGCTTCTATAACATTTAAAGAAAAAGTATCTTGTGATGTAGATAAGGTAGTTATTATAAATATTGAATTATCTAATAAGGCAACAACTAATAAAGTAATAGGTGACTCTTTTGAGGTAAATAAAAGTAACGTAATAACAGTTACATCATGTGATGGGGCTAGCTCTCAAGATTATACATTACTAATTGAATCAGAAGCGTGTAGTGGTAGCGGGCTGGTTTTAGGGAGGAAGTGATTTTTTGGTTATGAACTGGGAACAATGGCGGGATAACCTAAAATAAAGATTCAAGACAACATTAACCGTAGTTATTTCTTCCTAAAATAAATATCAATAGGAACACCTGTAAAGTCAAATAAATTTCTAATCTTATTTTCTAAGAAACGTTTGTAGGACTCTTTTACGTATTGTGGAAGGTTACAAAAAAACAGGAATTGCGGGTTAGAAACGTTTGTAATTAATTGCGAGCAAAATTTAATTTTTACTTGCTTACCCTTATGGATAGGGGGCGGTGTTTTTTGTATAATGGGCAATAGAAGGTCATTGAGTTTATGCGTAGTAATACGATTGCTTCGTCTCTTATATACTTCTATCGCTAATTCTATCGCTTTAAATATTCGTTGCTTTTTTAAGACAGAAATAAACAAAATAGGGACGTCTGTAAAAGGGGCCATTTGTTCTCTAATTTCGTTTTCTAATTGTTTGAAATTTATGGACTCCTTGTCAATTAAATCCCACTTATTTGCAAGCAACACAACGCCTTTTTTATTCCTATAAGCAAGCCAAAATATTTTTTGTACTTGCGCATCAAATCCTTTTTCAATATCAAAAAGAATAAGGCAAACATCCGATTTTTCAATGGAACGAATTGACCTTAATACCGAATAGAACTCTACGTTTTCTTTTACCTTGCTTTTTCTACGAATACCTGCAGTATCTATGATATCAAAATTAAATCCGTATAAATTGTAATTGGTATTGATACTGTCTCTAGTCGTTCCCGCAATAGAGGTCACGATATATCTCTCTTCACCTAGTAGGGTATTTATAAATGAGGATTTCCCAGAGTTAGGCTTTCCTACTACTGCAAAAGACGGCAAGGTGTTTTCAGTTTGCAATTCTTTTTCAGGTAAGAGTTCTACGACTTCATCTAATAAATTTCCAGTACCGCTTCCATTTATAGCTGAAATGCCAAAAACTTTTTCAAAACCTAAAGAATAAAAATCTAGAGTATTGTTTTGTCGCGCGACGTTGTCTATTTTATTCACCACTAACAATACGGGTTTAGTAGTTTTATACAATATCTTGGATAATTCCGAATCTGAAGGTAAAATTCCTGCCTCACCATCCACTAAAAAAAGAATAATATCCGCTTCTTCAATCGCTAAAATAACTTGCTTTCTTATCTCTTTTTCAAAAACATCTTCACTTCCAACGATATATCCTCCTGTATCTATCACCGAAAAATATTTTCCGTTCCAATCTGATTTGCCATAATTCCTATCTCTTGTGACTCCACTAAACGAATCTTCTATAGCCTCTCTTTTCTCAACTAACCGATTAAAAAAAGTAGATTTCCCTACGTTAGGACGTCCCACAATTGCTACAATTCCATTACTCATATCTTATTTTGCATTATATCCAAATCTCTTTAGATAGTTATCATTATTTCTCCAATTTTTCAACGTTTTTACGCGCAATTCTAAACGTATATTTTTGTCAAATACTTTTATTAATTCTCCACGTGCGGCAGTGCCTAATTTTTTAAGTGCATTCCCTTTATGTCCGATGATAATCCCTTTTTGACTATTTCGCTCTGTAATGATAAAGGCGCGTATTTCTATGCGCTCCTCCGTGTGTTTAAATTCTTCCACATTTATTTCTACCGAATAGGGGATTTCTTTTTTGAATTGAAAGAGCATTTTCTTTCGGATGATTTCGCTCACCAAAAAACGCTCGGATTTATCGGTATAAATATCTTTAGGAAAATAGGCTTCGCCCTCTGGGAGTTCATTTATTAGTGCCTCTTTGGTTTCTTTGACGTAAAAATCCATTTTAGCAGAGATGGGAAATACTTTGGCGTTTGGGTATTCGTTTTGCCAATGCAATACCGCTTTTTCTACTTCTTCTTGCGAGGAAAGGTCAACTTTATTGATAAGGATAAACAGGGGGACTTGGTGCCCTTTTATCTTTTGGTTATATTTCTCATCGCCAATTTTGGTATCGTCTATAGCGATTAGGTATATTAAAATATCTGCATCTTTTAGGGATTCTTTGACAAAAGTCATCATTGACTCTTGCATCTTATATTTGGGGTCTATAATCCCCGGAGTATCCGAAAAAACCATTTGATACTCCTCGCCGCTTACTATTCCTAAAATACGGTGGCGTGTCGTTTGGACTTTGGGAGAAATAATAGATGCAGGGGCATCAATCAACGCATTCATAAGTGTAGATTTTCCTGCGTTGGGGTTGCCAATAATACTAATAAATCCAGATTTGTGTGCGTTCATAGAAAAACGCAAAACTACACTTTATATAGGGATTAGAACAATACTTATAGGGTAATCTCACCATTTAATTCAGCGCAGATTTTTTCCCATGCTTGAAAAA
>JAMJVX010000012.1 GCA_023558315.1 Flavobacteriaceae bacterium | reverse complement strand
ACGTTTTAAGCCAATCAGATAAATTAGGAAATTCAACACCTTTTATTGAATACATGCTTGAAATCATATTACAATCTCTAGAAAATCTCCTTAATACCCAAAATAAAACGCTCAAAACACAAGACCGCATTGACCTCTTTAGAAATAAAATAAAAGCACAAATATTTAGCAGAAAAGACTACTTGCTAAATTTTAAAGAAATCAGTCAAGCTACTGCAAGTAGGGATTTAAAATGGGCAGTAGGAGAAAATATATTAAAAAAAAAGGGTGACAAAAGAGTTACGAAATACATGTTCAAAAAGTAATTTTTACTATCTTCTAAGATTATATCGTATTTTAGCCACTCTTAAAAAATTATGTCTCCACAAAAAATAAGCATCATTGGTTCTGGTTTTTCGTCTCTTTCTGCCGCTTGCTATTTGGCAAAAGCTGGGTATGACGTGAGTATTTACGAGAAAAACAAACAGATTGGGGGACGCGCCTCTCAGTATAAAAAAGAGGGGTTTACCTTTGATATGGGACCTTCATGGTATTGGATGCCAGATATTTTTGACAAGTTTTTTAATGATTTTCAAAAGAAAACCAGTGACTACTACCAACTTTCAAAATTAAATCCTGCCTATAAAGTCTATTTTGGGGATAATGATTTTATCACTATAGAAGATACTTTAGAAAAGATAATGCACGTCTTTGAAAAGGAAGAAAAAGGGAGTGGGAAGAAGTTAAAAAAGTTTATAGATAAAGCTGGGAAAAACTATCAAATTGCGATGGATAAGATAGTTTATCGCCCTGGAATTTCGCCACTAGAGTTGGTCACTCCAAAAACGATACAAAATGTAGGGGCTTTTTTTACAAACATAAAAAAAGAAGTGTACAGAAACTTCAAGAGCCCTAAACTAAGACAGATACTGCAATTTCCAGTGCTCTTCTTAGGGGCAAAGCCAGTGAATACGCCTTTGTTTTACAATTTTATGAATTATGCTGATTTTGGAATAGGCACTTTCCACCCCAAAGGGGGTATGTATAGCGTAATAGAAGGCATCGCTACTTTGGCTAAGAGCTTAGGGGTAAAAATCACTACAGATGCGCCCATAGATAAGATAGTAGTGGAATCTAATAAGGTAGTAGCGTTGCAAACTAAGGGCATTAAAATACCTACAGACATTGTGGTAAGTGGTGCAGACTACAGTCACACAGAAACTTTATTAGAGACGAAATATAGAAGCTATTCGGAGGCGTTTTGGAGTAAAAAAACATTTGCGCCTTCTTCCTTGCTTTTTTATGTAGGATTAGATAAAAAGATAGAAACCCTATCCCATCACAATTTGTTTTTTGATGTGGATTTTGACAATCACGCCACCGCAATATACGACCATCCAAAATGGCCAAAAGAGCCCCTATTTTATGTGAATTTTCCTTCTATATCAGATGATACCATGGCGCCAAAAGGAAAAGAAAATATGTTTATACTTATTCCTATCGCAGTAGGACTAGAAGATACCGAAGAATTAAGGGAAAAGTATTTTAATTTAGTTATTGATAGATTAGAAGAGCGCACGAAAGAGCCTTTTAGAAAACATATTTTATTTAAAAAATCCTATTGCGTCAAAGACTTTATTAGTGATTATAACTCCTATAAAGGAAATGCGTATGGATTAGCAAACACCTTATCTCAAACAGCGTTTTTAAGACCTAAACTCAAAAGTAAAAAGGTAAAGAATTTATATTTTACAGGACAACTTACTGTTCCAGGTCCAGGGGTCCCTCCTGCCCTAATTTCAGGGAAAATAGTCAGTGATTTAATCCTCACTAAGAAATAAATTACATTTCTAATTTTTCTTCAAAAGGAATATCCTTATCGTATATTTCTCTAATCACTCTAAGCAATACTTCCTCCTTATATTCTTCTAAAATTTGCTTTGTCAATATTGCATCAGAGGGTTGACTTCTCGAAGCATTTTTCCACTCAAAGGGCATAAAGTAATTTTGGATGTTTCGAAAAGAAATAATTCCTGTTTGTACATTTAGTGTTGTATTTAAAGGCAATGTATCAAACATAGAATAGGCATAAAACAACACTTGAAAAAGAGGCGCATATTTGTAGGTATATCTATCTTTTGAAAAAACATCCCAATCATTAATGCGCAAATTAGTTGGTAGTATATTCCCAATTTTATAATCAATAATTCTGTACGTGTCGTTATAAACATCTATTCTATCGATGTATCCATGAAGTTTTACCGTTTTTTTGCCCTCTATAGAAAGGGTCTTATCTATTTTTTTTTCTAAATGTAACAATTGAATTTCAGCCCCATTTTTCACTTCATGTTTTTCTTTATGTAAAAAATTAAGTAGCCTTTTTTTAATTTCTTCATAGTATATAAAATCCATCCCCGTTTTTTTAGGCTCCGAACTATATAATTTAAAATAACTTTCTTTTAGAGCCCCCTCTATATTCTTTTTCATCTCATCATAATATGACTCCTTAAGTGTTTCTCCTTCATATTTTTTATAAAGTCTCTCTAAGGAATAGTGGACTAAATTCCCTCTGTCAAAATGAGTTAATGTTCCATCAAAAGGGGTTTCGTTTTT
>JAMJVX010000011.1 GCA_023558315.1 Flavobacteriaceae bacterium | reverse complement strand
CTATTCCTTCAATATTTATAATCTCATCAATTCCATACTCAGCAAGCGCTTCATTATTTTTTTGATTAAAGGTAACAGCAATTAGTTTCTCATTAAGTTGGTTGGCTAATTCTCTTGCATACGATATTGCCTCCAAAGTGCTATTTGGAAATTTTTGCTTATAAGAATCTGCGTAAACTAGAATAGACATACTAAATTAATTTTTCTTTTTTATGTAGCGCTTCCACTAACTCATCTATATTATCAGCATCAATAAATTTTGTTTGAGTATTTAGTGAAGGTTTTTCATATTTTTCAATAGTTACATTTGCTTTGTCAAATTTAGACTCAACAACTTCTAAGGGTTTTTGTTTTGACCCCATAATTGCTCTCATATTAGGAATTATAAGTTCGCTTTCTTCTACAATCCCTTTTTGTGTAGCTATAACTAAAGGTAATTCACATTCAATAGACTCTTTATGGTAATCAGTATCTCTTGTTGCAATTGCTCTTTTTTCATTTATTTCTAATGACGTACAAGGGTTTATATAATTATATGAAAGAGATGCTGCTAAAATTCCTGTAACCATTCCACCATTATAATCTATTGATTCTCTTCCGCCAATAATAATATCATACGTATTAATTCCATCGTAAGCTGCTATTTCATTTGCTACAGAAAATCCGTCTTTTGCTTGTACATTTATACGAACTGCCTTATCTGCTCCAATGGCAAGACATTTCCTTAAAACATTTTCAGTAAATACTTCTCCTACTGTGATGACAGTAATAGTGGTTTCTGGATTTTTTTCTTTGTATTTAACTGCCCAACTCAATCCAAATTCTTCGTAGGGATTTATGATGTAATTTATCCCCTCAGAATCAAACAACGTATCGTTATCTTTAAAAGAAATTTTTGAAGTAGTATTTGGCACTACACTTATCAGAACTAAAATATTCATACTTTATACTAAAGATTGTAATTTCATGACTAAGGATGGGTCTCCTTTAATTTTTATTTTTTTGGTCATTACTGCTAGTGCAGGATTTAATTTACCATTTTTTAATTTATCCAAAACTTCCATAGTAGACTGAATAGTACAATCTGCATCTTTATCTTCTGAGGAAACAATATTTCTATCTCCTTTCCCATCAATATGAATACACTTATCATCAATCAAAATTTTTAAACTTCCTCCTATCGGATCTATAGTATTTGCTTTTTCTTCTATTTGCTCTAACATTAAAGATTCCATTAATTTCTTTTTTTAAATTCGGCCATTGATTTCATAAACGTTTTATCCTCCATCAATTCTTTTTCAATCATTTTATGCGCTAATTCTTTCATTTTTATCCCTTCAGTGATTGCATAATCTTTTGCGTTTATAGATGGTAACACCTTATATCGAAGTGCCCCAATCCCTATGCCATGCTTAACTTCCCAAGGATATTTTCTTTTACAATCATAAATAACCACTGGCAATACACTAATATTATGCCTAATTGCCATTTTAAAAGGTCCTGTTTTAAAATTATAAAGCACTACATCCTCATCACTTGTCCTTTGTTCTGGAAAAATACACACACTATAATTTCTTTTTATTTGATCTGCCACTTGCTCATACACTCCAAATTTACTTCGAATACTTGCTCTATCAACTAATATGGATGTTCTCTTATATAACATTCCAAAAAGGGGAATTTTTGCTAATGACGCTTTTCCTACAAATAAAAAAGGGTATTTACAAGTAGCTAACAAAAGAATTATATCAAACTCGCTCATATGGTTTGCTACTATAATATATTGCTTGTTTTTATCAAACTTTAATTCTCCTTTGCGTTTTGGAAAATAACCACATCCATACATCAAGGAAAACGCCCATATTTTCATCAAAATATAAGTCTTAGGGAACCAATTTTTATTTGATGTAAATAGTAGAAATAAGGGTGTGAGGAGTAAGAGAACAGTACCTGAAATTAAATAAAACCATATTCGGAATAGATAAGAACTAATTTTTCGTATCATTGATATCTTTTTTACAAATAAACTATATTTGCACCACTAATCATTAAATTTAATGGCTAAAATATTAACAGGTGTTCAAAGTACTGGGATTCCTCACTTAGGAAACGTTTTAGGCGCTATAATTCCAGCCATACAAAAATCAAATATTCCTTCCAACGAATCTTTTTTGTTTATTGCTGATTTTCACTCGCTTACACATATCAAAGATGCTCAGTTATTACGAAAAAATACTTTTTATACAGCAGCCGTTTGGCTTGCCTGTGGTCTAAATCCTAATAAAACTACGTTTTATAAGCAAAGTGATATTCCAGAAACTACAGAGTTAACATGGTATCTCTCTTGTTTTTTTTCGTATCAGCGGTTAACATTAGCGCACTCGTTTAAGGACAAATCAAATCAAGCTCAAGGAAATATTAACGCTGGGTTATTTAATTACCCGATGCTTATGGCAGCTGATATATTATTATACGATGCAGAGATAATCCCAGTTGGGAAAGATCAATTACAACATATTGAGATGACAAGAGATGTTGCTACTCGATTCAATAACATAATGGGAGAGACTTTTGTAATTCCAGATTCTGAATTACAAGAAAATACTCAGTACATTCCTGGCACCAATGGAGAAAAAATGAGTAAATCAAAAAATAATACCATTAATATTTTTGCAGAAGAAAAAGTGATGAGAAAACAAATAATGGGGATACAAACCTCAAGTACGCCACTAGAAGACCCAAAAAATCCAGAAGAATGTACGGTATTTGAATTATATACACTCATTGCCTCCAAAGAAGAAATTGAAACATTAAGACAAAAATACACTGCAGGTGGAATGGGATTTGGAACTGCAAAACAAATGCTTTTTGAAAAAATTCTAACGTATTTTGAAAAAGAAAGAACGCAATTTAATTACTTTATAAATAATCCTCAATTGGTAGAAAAAGCATTAGATGAGGGTGCTGTAAAGGCACGTGAAACTGCACTAAAAGTATTAAAAAGAGTACGTGACAAATTAGGATATTAAAAAAATAAAATAATGATATTATTTTACTCTTTTCTTTTTCTAATTAGCTTTTTTGGGTTGAATTTTATCCTTAATAAAAAAGGAAATGTCTCGTTTTCGTTAACCCCTTTTTTAACCATTGTTTGTATTATTACAACACTTTACGTCTTTGGAATATTTGGCATTCCTCTGATAGCAGCATGGGCATTATACCTTATTGGAATTGGAAGTTTTTTCTATTTTATTTATATAAAAATTCAGACAAATAAAATTACACCCACCTATTTATTTCAGTCCTCCTTTTTTCCACTCTATTTTTTCGCAATTCTATTCTTAGCAAACCTCTTTCTATATAGAGAATTAAAACTCACAGAATTAGATGAAATGGCGCACTGGGGTATTTTCACTAAAATTATTACCTCATATCATAATCTTATAGACCAATACAACATCATAGCAAAAGCGGATTATCCTAGAATCTCTTCATTATTGCATTATTATTTTATTTTATTTTTAAATAAAGGAACTTATAATGAAGGGATAACCATTTTTGCACATACTAATTTCTTTATCTCCGCATTATGCTTTTTTATTTTTCATAAAAAACAAAATCTTCTTTTCTCTATTTTAATTTTAATTACGTTTTATTTATTATTTGGAATAATCTTACATGTATCTATAAGCCATATATATAATGACGCTCCTTTAGCGCTTTTTTGGGCGCTTTCTATTATTCTTTATCTATCAAATACTAAAAAACATTTTTGGATAGTAGGGCTCGTACTATTTTGTATACCTCAAATTAAAGAAATTGGCATTCTCTATTGCTGTTTTACACTTTTTATAATAGGGGTTAATGAATTATTCTTTAAAAAAGAACTTTTACTACATAAACTCAAAAAAATAGGAATTTTAATAGGACTTGTGATTATATCAAAGCTTTCTTGGTTTCTCTACATACAATACAAAGGAGTTGACGTAAATTCTTTTCAATTAGGAAATAAAGTTGAATATGAACAAGTAGATATAGATAAATCTAAAGAGCGTTATTTTAAATCTCTAGTACACGTAGGGCAATATAAATACCCAGGATTTTGGTTTGAAAATGATAGCAATTATAATATTAAAAATTTTGTCTTTCCTTCTAATCAACCAAGTAGAATAGCTAAAATATTAAAAACAATTACAGGAAAAGAATCTTCATTATATCATTTTCTAAATAATAAAGTTGAACAACTTATCATTGGGCCAATATACTTCATTTTACTTATTATAATTTACTTGTTTTTTGTTTACTATTACAAAACTTCTTATTTAGAAACAACTATTTTTCCTCATGGAAAAAAACACTTCATTTCCTTTAGTGTTTCTCTTTCTTTTATACTTATAAGTTATGTTTTTATACAATTTTTTCTCTTTTTAAATACAAGTTTTATACCTAGGGAAATAGTCATTTTAACCTCTTTTGAGCGCTATTTTGGGTCACTTATTATTGGAGGGATTTTAATTGTACTTTACCTCATTTCAATCATTCGCAAAAAACGCTTGTTTTTAATTTTAATAGTAATTCTTTTTTTATTTTATAAAATGAGACCTGAAATAGAAACAAAAATAAAAAGTTTATCTATCTTACCTATTGAAAATTCTACTAATACCCAAATACAAAATACTAATAAAAGTAGCAAAGCTATATTTTCAACTCCCTGCTTAATCTATGAAGAATTGCGTTCAAATTTGAACATTATTTATGAAAGAACTGGAGAAAATATAAATAATGAAATTGCAAATATGATGGATAGCATAAAAAAAATAGATGATAAAGCAATTGTTTATATTATAAATATGGAGGGAACAGATTATCAAAAAGCCACTTTTTTATACAATAGCATACCTTTAAGAATAATATATGCACCTTACCAAATTACTACTGAAGTTACCAAAGAAAATAAGTTTGTTCATGACAGATGGGGGAAAGCAATTATAAGTCCTGAATCCTTTAAGAATCGTCTTGAAAAATGTGATTATTTAATTATCAGAAATGATAAATGCTCTTTATGGGAACAATATGGAGAAGTAATTAAAGAAACTAAATTAAAGGGAATTTTTATCTCTAGAATGCCCTAAATAAAATGCTTTTTATCTTTTCTGTCCTTTTTCTAATTAGCTTTTTTGGGTTAAATTTTTTGCTTAATAAAAAAGCAAATATTCCATTTGCTTTAACCCCTTTTTTAACTATAGTCTGTATTCTCATTACACTTTATCTACTCGGTATTTTTGGACTCCTTTTAGGAGGAGCATGGCTATTGTACTGTATTGGTTTTGGTAGTTTCTTCTATTATACTTATTCAAAAATCAAAGAAAAAAAAATTACAATAAAATATTTATTACAATACTCTTTTTATCCCCTCTATTTCTTTGCTTTCCTGTTTTTTATAAATCTATTTCTCTATAAAGATATTCATATTACTGGATTTGATGAATTGGCGCATTGGGGGGTTTTTACAAAAATATTAACCACGTATCATGATTTAATTGATCAATACACAATGATTAATAAAGCGGATTATCCAAGAATATCTTCACTTCTACATTATTACATTATTTCATTCTTAAATAAAGGAGTTTTTAATGAGGGCATTGTTATTTTTTCACAGACACTTTTTTTTATCTCAGCATCGTGTTTTTTTATCTTTCATAAAAAACAAAAATTCATTTTTTATATTTTAATTTTCGTAGGGTTCTATCTTTTATTTGGAATAATTAACTATTTATCAATTAGTCACTTATATAATGATGCTCTATTAGCTCTATTTTGGGGGCTCTCTATTGTAGTTTACATTACAAATAAAAAATATCTTTGGATTGTGGGGGTGATACTATTTTGCTTGCCACAAATTAAAGAAACTGGAATTTTATTTTGTTCTTTTAGTCTTTTAATTGTCGCTGTTAATGAATTATTCTTCAGCAAAGAATTATTCCAATTTAAACTCAAAAAAATAGGAATTCTTATAGGGATTGTCATTTTATCAAAGCTGTCATGGTTTCTGTATATACAATATAAAGGAGTTGAAATTAATTCCTTTAAATTAGGGGACACTAAATTAGTATTAAAACAAGACGATATAAATAAATTTGAAGAACGATATTTTAAGTCTTTGATTTATGTTGGACAGTATAATTATTCTTTAGGATATGAATCAGATGTTAAGAGGATGGTTTTCCCTTCTACTTATCCCAATAGAATTGCAAATATATTAAAGAAAATTACTGGAAAAGAATCTTCATTATATCATTTTTTAAATAATAAAATGAATAATTTAATTATTGGACCCGCTTATTTTATAATCCTCATTATTATTTATCTATTTTTAATCTATTACTACAAAAAGTCTTATTTGAAAAGATCTGTTTTGCCTTCTGAAAAAAAACAATATATATATTTTAGTAGTTCCCTGTGCATTATCATTATAAGTTATAATTTTATTCAACGATTTCTTTATTTAAATACTAGTTTTAATACTTGGGAAATAAGAATTCTGTCATCTTTTAACCGTTATTTAGGTACTATTGTAGTTGGAGGATTGTTAATTTTAATATATCTAATTTCTACCATTCAAAAAAAAAACTTATTAGTATTTTTAATACTAATATTATTTCCCTTTTATAAAATCAGACCTGAGATAAAAGATAAGATTAAGAAATTTATAGTTCCTCATTCTTCTATATCTCTTAATACTCCTACGCCCAATACTGATAAAAATACTTTTAATAATTCACTTTCTACATGTCAGTGCATATCCTATGAGAAATTATATTCCTCTTTAAATATCATAGACGAAACAACTGGAGAAAATATAAATAACGAAATTGCAAATATGATGGATAGCATAAAAAAAATAGATGACAAAGCAATTGTTTATGTTATAAATTTGGAAGGAACATACGAACAAAAAGCTTTTTTTACATTTCATGGATTTCCTTTAAGAATTTTATATGCTCCTTTTCATATAACTACAGAAAAAAGAAAAACAAGAAATTTTATAAATAATCATTGGGGCGAGTCTATATTAAGTGCAAAAGAATTTAAAGTATTTCTTAAAAAATCTGACTATTTAATTATACGAAATGACGATTGTTCTTTTTGGGAACAATATGGAGAAGTAATTAAAGAAACTAAATTAAAGGGAATTTTTATCTCTAGAATACCATAAATTAAAATGCTTATAATCTATACTTTTCTTTTTCTAATTAGTTTTTTTGGGTTAAATTTTTTGCTCAATAAAAAAGCAAATATCTCATTTGCATTAACCCCTTTTTTAACTATCGTCTGTATTCTCATTACACTTTATCTACTCGGTATTTTTGGACTCCTTTTAGGAGGAGCATGGTTTTTATACTGTATTGGTTTTGGTAGTTTCTTCTATTATACTTATTCAAAAATCAAAGAAAAAAACATAACAATAAAATATTTTTTACAATGCTCTTTTTATCCCCTCTATTTCTTTGCTTTCCTGTTTTTTATAAATCTATTTCTCTATAAAGATTTTCATATTATTGGTTATGACTCTATGGCGCATTGGGGGGTTTTTACAAAAATATTGACCACGTATCATGATTTTATTGATCAATACATAATGATTAATAAAGCGGATTATCCAAGAATGTCTTCACTTCTACATTATTACATTATTTCATTCTTAAATAAAGGAGTTTTTAATGAGGGCATTGTTATTTTTTCACAGACACTTTTTTTTATCTCGGCATCGTGTTTTTTTATCTTTCATAAAAAACAAAAATTCATTTTTTATATATTAATTTTCGTAGGGTTCTACCCTTTATTTGGGCTCATCAAATATATATCAATTAGTTCCATTTATAATGATGCTACTTTAGCTCTATTCTGGGCACTTTCAATTATTCTTTATCTATGCAATACAAAAAACAAAATCTGGATTGTAGGAGGAGTACTTTTTTGTTTGCCTCAAATTAAAGAAATTGGACTTCTATATTGCTGTTTCACTTTATTAATTATTACTATAAATGAATTGTTTTTTAATAAAATAAAATTCTTAACTAAACTTAAAATAATAGGGTTTTTAATAGGGATTGTAATATTATCAAAGTTGACTTGGTTTATATATATACAATATAAAGGAGTTGAAGTTAATTCCTTTGAAATTGGTAAAAATAGGATAGTCCATTCACAAGAGGATATAAATAAATTTAAAGACAATTATTATAATTCGATAACCTCCTTTAGTTTAATAGATAATTATAATAATACTACTCCCTTTTGTATCTGTTTTAAATTGCGATATAGAAAATTAGCTGAAGTCCTTAGATTTTTTTCAAAAAAAGATTCTAATCTCTATCATATCCTTCATAAAGAAAAAAATTTAATAATAGGACCACTCTATTTTATAATACTTATAGTATGTTATCTTTTAATACTCTATTTCTACAGATTTAATTATATAGAAAAATCTATTTTTTATCATGGCAAAAAGCAATACCTATATTTCTGTTTTTCTCTTGTAATCATTTTGATAAGTTATTTTTTTATACAAATATTCCTCTATTTAAATACTAGTTTTACTAGATGGGAGATAGTGCACCTTATATCATTTAGAAGATATTTAGGGACTCTAATAATAGGCGGACTTCTAATAATTATTTTTTTACTTACCCTTATAGAAAAGAAACGGTTACTATTATTACATATACTTATTTTATTCCCCCTTTTTACTTTTAATACTAAAATTATAAAAAAAATAATAGGTTATATATACATTGTTCCTGAATCATATGAAATCATAAATAATAAGAACATAGAAACTTCAAATTCAACAGTCAATTTATTAGATGTAGCCCCTAGTCTTAATATTCTATATACATCAAATGGGACAAATACAAATTCAGAAATAAAAAAAATGATGAACGCTGTTAAAAAAATAGATAAAAAGGCGATTGTATATATATATAATAATGGAGGAACAGGGCATCAAAAAAAAGAGTATTTATACTATGGATTCCCTCTTAGAATATTAGATGCTCCTTTTGAATTGACCACTGTTATTACAAAAGAAAATATTCAGTCCCATAATCTTTGGGAACGAGCAATTTTAAGTCCAGATGTGTTTAAAAACTATCTCAATAAATGTGATTATTTACTACTTAGAAATGATGATTCTTGTTTTTGGGAGCAATATGGAAAGGTTGTAAAAGAAGCAAAACTAAAAGGTGTTTTTATCTCTAGAATGCCTTAAAAGTATTTGAAAACAAACAATTTATCTCAAGACTTTTACTATTTTAATAGTACATAGAAGAAAATAATTAAAGATATAATTATATAAAAATATATCTTTGTCCACTGAAATTTTATTTCATAGATGTTAATAAAATCCTTTTTAGCAAAATTTGACTCAACCAATCCAAAAAATTATTTCTATTTAGGATTAATATTTTTATCCTTTCCATATCTATTTTGGTTCTATTTAGGAGAAAATTCTTATGTAACTGTTTTTGATAATTTAGATCATGAGTTCGTTTTTATTAAACAACTTCTTGAATCTGGAAATGTATTTGGATTTAGGCTAGAAGAAAAAGTTATCGGTGCAATGAATGGTATTCCTAGAGCTTTTTATCGCTCTGGATTTAATTTGACAATTCTTTTGTTTTATATTTTTTCAGATATTTACGCCTATATTATTCAACATTTTCTTGTACATATCATAGGCTTTGCAGGCATGTTTTTTTTATTAAAAAAATATTTCTTAAAAGACAATAATCTATTAATATTACTTCTTTCTCTTTGTTGGGGATACTTAAATTATTTTCATATAGTGGCAGGCATTTCAATTGCTGGTCAACCTATTTTATTGTTTGCGTTTTTAAACTTACTTCATAGAAATATAAAATGGTACAATTGGGCTATTATTTGCCTCTTTCCATTTTTTTCATTTATCCCACTCACGCTGCCCTTCTATATTCCTATACTTGTTATTATTGGCTTAAGACATTATATATACGTTGAAAGGAAAATCCCTTTTGCTTTTTTCATTGGATTGATTAGTATATGTTTCATAAATGTTATTGTAGAATTTCCACTTGTATATCAAAAAACATTTAGTGATTTAGTCTCCCACAGAACAATAAATTCCTTACGATCTTTCGAAATAGATATTATAAAAAACCCAATAGGTGTAATTATTTATCAGACCATTCGAAGAAGTATTACATTAGGATATTTTGACAGCACAAAAGGGATGCAACATGCGGGAAGCATTAAAGCGATTCTTGTAATTATAACTTATGTGCTTTCAATTTTTATATACAGAAAAAAAATTATAAAAAAAACGTTACCAATTGTAGGGCTTTTAATTGGAATAATTATTTGGAATTTCTTAGGAACTTCTATCATTAAATCACTTACCCTTATTTCTGATTATTCCTTTAAAGCGTATAGAAGTTCTTTGCTCCTCCCTTTTTTATGGTTTCTTTTATTAGTAATTATTTTAAATGAAATTAACTGGAAAAATATCGTACATAGAAGTCTAAGTTTTATACTTATTGGCGCTCTATTTTATTATATTCTATTTGATAATAACAATAAAGAACCCTCAGAATTAATTATTAATTCTACAAAATTTTTCAATAAAAAATCAAATCAGCATTTACCTACCTTTAAACAATATTACAGTACTGATTTATACAATGATGTAAAAAAATATATAGGTGAAAATGAAATCAAAAAATATAATTTTTTAATTGTAGGTCTATACCCAAATGTGGCTCATTACAACGGCATAAAAACCTTAGGTTCTTTTCAAAATAACTATTTACTCTCATATAAAAGGGAATTTAAAAAAATCATTCAACCAGAATTAGAAAAGAATAAATATAATGCCTACGTATTTAAAAATTTTGGACATAATTGTATGATTCCGTTTCTAGTTGAAGAAAGAAGATCTGAAATTCTAAAAAAAAATAATTTAATTGCGATAGAAAATTTAGACCTCAATCTAGAACAAACTAAGAAAATGGGTGGTAAATTTGTAATTTCATATTTACCAATTAAAAATTATCACACCCTATCAAATATTAAATTCCATAGAACTTTTGAAAATAAAGAATCTTTTTATAAACTCTATTTATACGAACTATTATGATAAATCAAATTAAATCCTTTTTAAAAAATATTTTAGCAAAATTTAATGCAAATAATCCTAAACACTATTTCTATTTAGGATTAGTAATTTTAACTTTCCCATATCTTTTTTGGATATATTTAGGTGAAAATTCTTATGTAGTGGTATTTGACAATCTAGACCATGAGTTTATTTTTATTAAACAACTCATTGAATCTGGAAATGTATTAGGTTTTAGATTAGATGAAAATATCATTGGTTCTATGAACGGAATTCCTAGAGCATTCTATCGAACTGGATTGAGTTTTACTTTTGTACTATTTTCTGTTTTCCCAGATATTTACGCGTATATTATCCAACATTACATAGTACATCTAATAGGCTTTGTTGGAATGTTCTTTTTAATGAAAAGATATTTTATTAAAGATAATAATTTATTAATATTTCTTATTGCGATTTGTTGGGGGTTTTTAGATTATCATCATATTCAATATGGGATTTCAATATCTGGGCAACCTATATTATTATTTGCTTTTTTAAACTTACTGCACAGAGATTCAAAATGGTATAATTGGGTAATTATTTGCCTCTTCCCATTCTGTTCCTTTATGCCTTTTACTTTACCATTCTTTATTCCAATTCTTGTCCTCATTGCAGTTAGACATTACATTTATGTTGATAAAAGAATCTCTTATCCATTTATCATTGGTATTATTAGTATTTTTTGTATAAATCTTGCCATAGAATTTCCACTTGTGTACCAAAAATTCTTTAGTGACTTAGTCTCTCATAGAACTATAAATACGTTACGGTATTTTGAAATTGACATAACAAAAAAATCTATTTTTGGTATTATTTATGAAACGATAAGAAGGATATACTTATTTGGTACTTTTGAAAGTACAAAAGGGATGCAACATCTTGGAAACATCCAAATTAAATTTATTCTTATTGCCTTTCTGTCGCTATTATACAATAAAAAATTTTTGCGTAAAACATTGCCCTTAGTTGTGTTAATCGTAGGTATAGTATTATGGGATTTTTTAGGAGCTTCTACTTTAAAAGCCATTGGAGTAATTAATGACTTCTCTTTTAGAGTGAATAGAGCTTCGTTCTTGCTTTCATTTCTATGGATTCTTTTATTAGTGATGATTCTAAAAGAGCTTAGCTGGAAAAATGCATTTAATAAAAATTTTAGTATTGTGATTATTAGTTTTATTTTCTTTTTCATCGTATTTGACAATGGGAAAAATGGAGGGGAGTTAGTAACTAATATCAAAAAAACTATTCGAAAAAATTCAGATAGTAATTTGCCTACTTTTAAACAATACTACAGCACTCATTTATATGATAAAGTCAAAGAATATGTAGGTGATGATGAGATAAAAAAATATAATTTTTTAGTGGTTGGGCTTTTTCCAAATGTAGCGCATTACAACGGGATAAAAACTTTAGGAGCTTATCAAAATAATTATTTACTTTCTTACAAAAAAGAGTATAAAAAAATCATACAGCCAGAATTAGACAAAAACCCCTATTTCACTCATGTGTTTGAGGATTATGGACATACCTGCTTTATCCCCTATCTGATAGAGAAAAAACGATCTGAAATTCTTAAAAAAACAAATGAAAACAAAATAGAAAAATTAGACCTAAACTTAGAACAAGCAAAAAAAATGGGAGGAAAATACTTGGTTTCATATGTGCCAATTGAAAATTATCACAATCATCCAGAGGTAAAATTTCACAGAACCTTTGAAACAGAAAACTCCTTTTATAAACTCTTTTTATACGAACTATTATAAAATAAATATCAAAAATGGAAACACTTAAAAAAACGATTGAACAAGCTTGGGAAAATAGAAAGTTATTAGATAACGAAGAGGTAAAAAAGGCTATACAAGAAGTCATAGAATTATTAGACAAAGGAAGCATACGAGTTGCTACTAAAACTAAGGAATCATGGCAAGTTAATGAATGGATTAAAAAAGCGGTTTTATTGTATTTTCCTATTCAAAAAATGAAAACTCACGAAATAGGAATGTTAGAATTTCACGATAAAATTCCCTTAAAAAAGGATTATGCGTCACAAGGAGTTAGAGTTGTTCCACATGCTATTGCTCGCTATGGGGCTTATTTATCCCAAGGAGTTATCATGATGCCAAGTTATGTAAATATTGGTGCATATGTGGGAGAGAACACAATGGTTGATACATGGGCGACCGTTGGAAGTTGTGCGCAAATCGGAGCGAATGTACATCTGAGTGGAGGTGTGGGAATTGGGGGTGTTTTAGAGCCTGTTCAAGCGGCTCCTGTTATTATAGAAGATGATGTGTTTGTAGGTTCTAGATGTATTGTCGTTGAAGGAGTTCACGTAGAAAAAGAAGCTGTGTTAGGAGCAAATGTAGTCATAACGGCCTCTACTAAAATTATAGATGTTTCTAAAGATAAACCCATAGAACTAAAAGGTCGAATTCCTGAAAGGTCAGTAGTAATTCCAGGAAGCTATAGCAAAACTTTTCCAGCGGGAACATTTAATGTCCCTTGTGCCCTTATCATAGGTGAGCGAAAGAAAAGTACTAACAAAAAAACGTCTTTAAATGAGGTTTTAAGAACACATAATATTGCAGTATAGACAATATGATTTTTGGTTTTGATGCGAAAAGAATATTTCATAACAATACAGGGTTAGGAAATTATGGCAGAGACTTAATACGTATATTATCCTCACATTACCCAAATGAAAAATATGTTTTATATAATCCTAAGAAAGGCAAAATAAATCCAAATTTTACTTCTCAAGGAATTAGTATATCATATCCCTCAAAGAAGTGGCGGTTTTTTTCTAAATTTTGGAGACAATCTGGAATTTCTAATCAAATTAAAAAAGAAAATATCTCTTTGTATCATGGTTTGACAGGAGAAATTCCCACTGGATTGACAATTCCATCTATAGTAACTATTCACGATTTAATCTTTATGAGATTTCCAAAACTATATACAAAAATAGATAGATGGATTTATACAAGAAAAGCAAAATATGCCGTTGAAAATGCCGATCATATTATTGCAATAAGTGAACAAACTAAAAAGGACATCATTGATTTTTTTAAAATAAGTCCTACTAAAATAACTGTGATTATGCAAGGGTGTAACCCTATTTTTAAAAAATCATTTACTAAATCATTTCTCAAAGAGGTTCAAAAAAAATACGCTTTGCCTCCTCAATTTATATTAAATGTAGGGACTATTGAAGAGCGTAAAAACGCATTACTTATTCTAAAAGCCATAAATAATACAAATTACCACTTAGTGTTGGTAGGAAGACCTACGGACTATAAGAAAATATTACTTGAGTATATCGCTACACAAAATCTTACATCTCAAGTGCATTTTTTAGAAAATCTAACCCCTGAGGAGCTTGCAGGAATCTATCAATTAGCGACAGTATTTTGTTATCCCTCCATTTTTGAAGGCTTTGGAATCCCAATTATTGAAGCATTATTTTCAAAAATACCTGTTATAGCAAGTAAGGGTAGTAGCTTAGTTGAAGTAGGGGGTGATGCAATTATTTATATTGACCCAAAAGACTCAAAAACTCTCAAAGAAAAAATTATTCTACTTTATGAGGAAACTACATATAGGGAAAAACTCATAGAAAAAGGAAACGAGCACCTTACAAAGTTTGATGAAAAAACGATTGCTAAAAAGTATTTCGAAGTCTATAAAAAAGTAGCAAAGTTGGAAGATTAACTATTCAACTTTTTCTTCAATTTATAATTAGTATAATAAAAATTTATTCCTAAATATTTAAGTAAAAAACGTTTTACTTTGTCTTTCAACGAAAATTTACTGTAGGAAATATCATACTTAAATTCCCAATTAATAGTTTTTATTCTTTTTTGAATTACTTGCGGATGTGTCTCTTCAAATCGGATTAATTTATGAACGCTACTGTTGTAATCATACCTTTCAACTTTGGGAATATTTTTATCTAACCACTCATCATCATGCCAAAAGGAATTAAATTTTATCTGTTTCTTTTGCATAGATTTTGGAGCTCTTACCCAACCGTAATGATTGATGTAAGCATCTATCGCACAGACATTAAGTTTTTTGTTGTATTGCTTTCTAAATCCCTGCGCATCGCCATATGAATAGACTTGTCTATTGTTTTTTACAACTCTAATTTCTTCTTGATACCAACCAGATGAAACAGCGACATAATCATAAGAACCGTAAAAATGTAAATAATTGAAAAGCAATCCATCAATTTTATCATCGTCTTTACATTCTTTCATTCCTCTTCGAACAACCTCCAAATATTTTTCATGGATGACTTCATCAGCTTGAATATAAAATATCCAGTCTGTGTCTTTTGATACATAGGACAGAGCTTTGTTCGTTTCATTAGATAAAATCGTGCCCCCTGTTCTATTTTCCTCATCCCACGTGGTCTCAATGATTTTTATTTTTTTATCCTTAATTTTCTTTACTAACTCTAAGGTTTCGTCATTTGATTTTCCCACAGCTACAATTACTTCATCACAAATTGGAAGGATAGATTGGATAGATTCCACTACTGGATAGTCATAAATAATTGCGTCTTTAATTATAGAAACTCCTGTGATTTTCATCGTATTACTTAATCGTTAATTTTTAGTACTGCCATAAAAGCTTGCTGAGGGATTTCCACATTCCCTATTTGTCTCATCTTTTTCTTCCCCTTTTTTTGCTTTTCTAAAAGTTTTCTCTTTCTAGTAATATCACCCCCATAACACTTTGCTGTTACATCTTTTCTTAATGCTTTTATGGTTTCTCTTGCTATAATTTTAGCTCCAATTGCTGCTTGAATAGGAATATCAAATTGTTGTCTTGGAATAAGCTCTTTTAATTTTTCACATATTTTCTTTCCAATAGAATAGGCATTATCGTGATATATTAACGCTGAAAGGGCGTCCACTACTTTTCCGTTTAATAAAATATCAACTTTAGCTAACTTAGAAGCGCGCATCCCGATTGGTGAATAGTCAAACGAAGCATACCCTTTAGAAATAGATTTTAATCTATCATAAAAATCAAACACAATTTCTGCCAAAGGTATTTCAAATAACAATTCTACCCTATCAGGTGTCAAATAGGTTTGATTAATGATAATCCCTCTTTTTTCAACGCACAACGTCATTATTCCTCCGATAAAATCTGCTTTGGTAATAATCGTCGCTTTAATGTAGGGCTCTTCTACTTTATCTAAAACAGAAGCATCTGGTAAATCCGTAGGGTTATTTACTAAAACTATGTCTTCTGGATTTTTCTTAGTATAGGCGTGATAAGAAACGTTAGGCACAGTCGTAATTACTGTCATCCCAAACTCTCTTTCCAACCTCTCTTGAATAATTTCAAGATGTAACATACCTAAGAAACCACAACGAAAACCAAACCCTAATGCGGCTGAACTCTCAGGAGCAAACACCAAAGAAGCGTCATTGAGTTGAAGCTTTTCCATAGATGCCCTTAAATCTTCGTAATCTTCTGTATCAACAGGATATATTCCAGAAAAAACCATAGGTTTTACTTCTTGAAAACCCTCTATATTATTTTCTGTAGGATTTTTAAATGAAGTAATTGTATCCCCTACTTTAACTTCTTTTGCATTTTTAATTCCTGTAATTAAATACCCTACATCTCCTGTTTCTATAATTTCTTTTGGCTTATTTTTTAATTTTAAAGTCCCCACTTCCTCTGAAAAATAACTTTTTCCAGTCGCCATGAACTTAATTTGTTCCCCTTTTTTCAAAGTGCCATTTTGAATTTTAAAATAGGTTTCTACGCCTCTAAATGGATTGTACACAGAGTCAAAAATTAACGCTTGAAGGGGTGCATTTGGGTCTCCTTTTGGAGAAGGTATTTTTGTAATGATAGACTCTAAAATAGTAGGGATTCCAATATTATCTTTTGCTGAGCATGGGATTACTTCATCGGCTTTACATCCTAATAAGTTTACGATATCATCTATTACTTCCTCAATATTAGCCGCTGGCAAATCTATTTTTGTAACTATAGGAATAATCGTAAGGTCATTTTCCAATGCCAAATATAAGTTAGAAATTGTTTGCGCTTGTATACTCTGTGAAGCATCAATTAAAAGCAGTGCCCCTTCGCATGCTGCAATAGAACGAGACACTTCGTAAGAAAAATCTACGTGTCCTGGGGTGTCTATCAAATTTAAAATATAGGGTTCTCCTTCATGTGTATATTCCATTTGAATGGCATGAGACTTGATAGTAATCCCACGCTCTCTCTCCAAATCCATATCGTCTAAAAGTTGATTTTGTTTTTCTCTACTAGTCACAGTACCTGTAATATCTAAAAGACTATCTGCCAAGGTACTTTTCCCGTGATCAATATGCGCAATAATGCAAAAATTTCTAATATTTTTCATTAAATAAAGAGAAACGGCAAAATTAAGGTAAAAAAGGCTTTTGAAGTTACTTTTATAATTTATTTAATTTCACTAATTATTGTATTAATTAACAATCAAAAAATACTATTTTTGAAAACTTTTCTTATGAAGTGGATTTTTGCAATTGTAGGTTATTCTTTCTATAGGTTTCCAGGGGCTATTCTTGGTTTTTTTGTGGGCTCTATACTAGAATTTTTTTTTAAGAAAACAAACGCCCAACAATTTACCTCGCGTCAGCGTATTAATGCGATAGATTTTGAATTAAATCTCTTGTCTCTATGTGCTATTTTGATAAAAGCAGATGGTAAAATAACGGAAAACGAGCTCACTTATGTGCGAAACTATTTCATTAGTAATTATGGAAAAGAAAAAGCGGACACTATTTTTTCTGTCTTCAATACACAAATAAAAAACAACAATCAAAGCTTAGAAAAAATATGTGGATTGTTTACCATGGCAACCCCTTATGCTACGCGCCTCCAAATTGTCTATTTTTTAGCTGGAGTTGCTAAGGCAGATGGCCATGTTTCTTCTACTGAAAGTCAAAAACTCTCCCAAATTGCGCATTTATTAAGAATTAGCTCGTTGGATTTTGAAAGCATTAAAGCAATGTTTGTAGAACAAGCAGGAAATGCCTATAAAATATTAGAAATTGAGCGTACTGCTTCAGATGAAGAAGTAAAAAAAGCCTATAGAAACATGGTAAAAAAATACCATCCTGATAAGTTAATAAATGTAGATGAGGCACTCAAAAAAGGGGCTATAGAAAAATTTAGAGAGGTGCAAAAAGCGTATGAAAAAATACAAAAAGAAAGAGGATTATAATATTTTAAGACAAATATAAAATGAATACATTTTGGTTTTCTGTTACACAAGGGTTTAATCACGTTTTAGATATCAATGGGTTAGACCATTTCTATTTTCTGTTTATTTTGGCTATTCCTTTTGGATTTAAACGTTGGAAAAAACTCCTTTTTTGGGTAAGTTTGTTTAGTATAGGGCATACAATCTCTTTGTTTTTTTCTCATTATTTTCAAACACAAATTCTCCCCTCTAACTGGATTGAGTTTTTAATTGCCTTAACAATTTTATTCACATGTCTTCTCGCTTTTTTAAGAAAAGGAGAAAAGAAAATAAGTCCCTCTTTGATACTTTTATTTGGGATAATTCACGGATTAGGTTTTGCTAAATATTTTAAAAAAATAACTTTTGAAGAAAATGCTACAGCTACCCTTTTACAATTTGCGCTGGGAATAGAATTTGCACAAATTCTCATTGTATTAGGAGTGCTCTTATGTAGTGCCTTTGTAGTATCTGTCATAAGATTGAGAAAAAATGTTTGGATAACCTTGGCGTTGCTTTTTATCTTTTATAAAGTCTGTGTCCTTATTAAAAACACATTTTTAGAATTATTATAGATGAATCCCTCAAAAAAACAGTTAGAATATGACAAAGCCTATCTAAAAATGGCGACGGTATGGGGAGAATTATCCTATTGTGAAAGACGAAAAGTGGGTGCCATAATTGTCAAAGATAAAACTATTATTTCAGATGGTTATAATGGTACACCTACGGGATTTGAAAACATTTGCGAGGACGATAAAGGAGAAACCAAATGGTATGTTTTACATGCCGAAGCCAATGCTATTACTAAAGTAGCTTCTTCTACAAACTCATGTAAAGGAGCGACGCTTTACGTCACATTATCTCCATGTAAGGATTGTGCAAAGCTCATTCACCAAGCGGGAATAAAAAGAGTAGTATACGCTACCACTTATAAAGATACCACTGGGTTAGACTTTTTAAAAAAAGCAAATGTATTGGTTGAAAAAATTACCTTATAGTTTTTTAATATGAATAAAAAAACGCAACTTATTATTTTAATACCCATTGTATTACTTTATATTATTTTAGGGCTAAAAATATTTGAAAATAAGGACATTTTATTTCCTCCTTCGAATAAGACCAATCCTTCCAAAAGGCTTTCTCGTTTAATAGACTATATTAACACAAACTATGTAGATGAAATAAATACAGACAGTCTTGTAGAATCTACTATTGAAAAAATCATAGAAAATTTAGACCCGCATACAGTGTATATCCCAAAAAGAATAAGTCAGCAGATATATGAAGAAATGCAAGGCAGTTTTGTGGGAATTGGGGTCAGTTTTTATATGGAAAGAGATACTGTAATTGTGGCTCGTTTATTAGATGGAGGCCCCAGCAAAAAAGTAGGGATACTCGCTGGAGATAGGATTTTAATTGCTAACAAAGATACTTTATATAATAAAAATTTAGAAAGCCAATCAATTACGCAAAAACTAAAAGGAAAAGCAAACACTGAAGTATATCTTACAATCTATAGAAAAAGTAAAGATAGCATTTTAAATTTTACTCTCAAAAGAGCCGAAGTACCTATAAAAAGCATAGAATCTGACTATATGATAAAGGAAGATGTGGGTTATATAAAATTAAACAGGTTTTCCAAAACATCTTATGATGAACTCAAAAAGGCATTAACTAAATTAAAAAACAAAGGGGCTGATAAAATTATATTTGATTTAAGAGATAACCCTGGAGGGTTCTTAGATGTGGCAGAAAAAATAGCAGATGAATTTTTAGTAAAAGGGAAAATTATTATTCAAGTAAAAGAAAAAAGAGGCAAAATGACTAAAACCTATTCTACAGATACGGGGGATTTTACAAAAACACCATTAGTCATTCTGGTAAATGAAGAGTCTGCATCTGCGAGTGAGGTGATTGCAGGTGCTATTCAAGATAACGACCGAGGGTATATCATTGGGAGAAGAACCTTTGGAAAAGGTCTTGTGCAACAACAAATGCCATTAGGGGGTGGAGATGCTATTAGATTAACAACTGCAAGGTATTATACCCCAACGGGAAGATCGATTCAAAGAGATTATAAAGATACCAAAGACAAGTATTTTCAAGATATTCAAAGTAGATATGATAGTGGTGAAATGATTTCTGAGGATAGCATCCCAGTTATTGATTCATTAAAATATATCACACCCAAAGGAAGAACGGTCTATGGGGGTGGAGGCATTATCCCAGATGTTTACATTCCACATAAAATTATAGCTAAGGAGCAATGGCAATCTACCATAATTCAATCCCCTCTGATGAACTACTTTGTCTTTCAATTAGTAGATGAAGATAGAGAGAATTATTTATTTGATGACGAATCTGATTTTATAGAATCGCCTTTAAAAAATAAAAAACTTATTTTAAATAAATTTCATAAATTTTGTGAAAATAATAGTATTCCTATTCAAATAACTGATGAAACATTTTTTTATAACCATGTAAAAGCAACCCTTGGATTGCAATTATTTGGCGAGAATATCTATTATAAATTTTTGAATAAATCAGATCCTTTTGTCTTAAAAGCATTAGAACAGATACATATACCAATTTAAAAACTATCAATATATTTGTTACTTATTTAATTATTAAACTAAAATCTAAATATTTATGAAACTTAAAACTTTTATTTTTTCAACGCTTATTGTTTTGGCTACTGCCTTGACTATTTATCAATGTGAAAAACCAGAACCTGAAAAATCAAAAGCTAATGCAATTACTGCGTTGGTTGTGTCTGTAGGAAGTACAGATTATTCTGGGACTATTGCAGGTACAAATATAACCTTTGCTAATGGTGTTCCCTATGGTACAACTGAGGTTACCATAAAAACATTTACAATTTCAGATAAAGCTTCTGCCACTAAAAAGGTAGGGGACAAACTTAACGTTGCTTCAAATACAATAACAGTAACTGCTGAGGATGGGAGTACGCAAACTTATACTGTCATTATAAACGCTGTTTCTGCTTCTACTGAAAAAGCGATTACTGCGATTACATTTTCTGTTGATGGTAACAGCGCTAAATATAAAGGAACTATTTCTGGAACAAATATTACTGCGAATGTAGTTACAAATAATGCTACACAAGCAACGATTTATTCTATCTCGCTATCTGAATATGCAACTGCTAACAAAAATGTAGGTGACGTTGTCGCCTTTAGTGGAGGGACAATTACGGTTACTGCACAAGATGACAGTACGCAAATTTATAGTATCTCTATAAATACTTCCTCTCCAACCCCTCCAGCAGTAAGTACCACAAATGCTACAAATGTGAGTCATACCTCGGTAACATTAAATGGAGAAGTAACCAATACTGGAAATACACCCATTAGTGGCTATGGATTTATTTATAGTACCACCTCTGGTGGAGCACTCACGCTTACAGGTAGTGGTACAAAGGTAGCGGTAGGGAGTAGTATAGAAGTAGCTAGTTTTACAAACAATTTAACGGGATTAACTGCTAGTACGCTATACTATACGGTGGCGTATGCAACCAATGGTGCAAGAACTAGCTATGGGTCTGTGGTTAGTTTCACGACATTAACGCCAACGCCAACTACTGTAAATACGACCAGTGCTATTAATGTGTCAGGGTCTGGGATATTCTTAGTTGGGAACATAAGTGATTTTGGAACGGGATATTCACAAGTTTCACAACATGGATTTGTCTATGGTAACTCTAGTATTTCAGGAAATTTACTAAGAATTGGGGAGACAGGAGTGATAAATATTCCCTTAGGAACAAAGAGCACTTTAGGAAACTTTAATCACACTATTACAACAAGTTTATCAGGAAGCTACAAAGTTAGAGCCTACGCCACTACAAGTGCAGGGACTACCTATGGTAGTACCATTCTAAGTTTTAACCCCTCTACTAATAAATTTATTGGAATATCAACAGCGGCAGAATTACAAGCGATTAATGATAATTTAGATGGCGACTATTTTCAGTTGACAGACATTGACCTTAGTAGTATTACTAATTTTGACCCTATTGGAAGTAGTTCCTCTAATTTCACGGGCTCATACGATGGAAATGGGTATGTAATTAAAAACTTAACCATTGATAGAATAAGTGAAAATAGGGTAGGATTATTTGGTTCAACACAAAATGCAACTTTAAACAATGTTTGGTTGGAAAATATTGATATTCGTGGAAATAGGAATGTTGGAGGATTATTAGGTTATAGTAATGGAGGTACGACTTTAAATAACTGTTCCGTTGTTGAAGGAAACATTAAAGCAGATGAAGGCAATGCAGGGGGATTAATTGGCTATGCAAGTTATAGCAGCGGGATTACTATAAATAATAGTTTAGTTATAGGTGTAGATGTTGATGCACATAGTTATGCTGGGGGATTAGTTGGATCTTTTTATCATTTTACTACTACAAATAACCGAATTTCAAATTCTTATGTAGTGGGGGGAATAATAGCTGGGGGGTTTCATGTAGGAGGTTTAATTGGAGATGGGGCTAATTTGACTATAGAAAATAGTTATAGTAATGCACTTATAGCAAGAGCATCTAGTAATGTAGGCGGAGTAATTGGATTTAGGTATAATAACCTTTCTATTTCTAATCTATATTGGAATACAGAGACAAGTAGCAGATCTACAGGAGCTGGTGGTATTGGTGGTAGTAGCGGAACTACAGGAAGAACCTCTGCGGAAATGCTTGCGGGTAGCTCAAATTATAGTGGTTTAAATTCCTCTAATTGGGATTTTCCAACGTCTTCGTATCCAACGTTGAATAATAGTACAATTCCAGCCAATACACAATCACTATACCAAGCAGGGGGAGCAATTCAATTAACCATGGAATCTTCAACAGGAGCAAATTTTTATATTGGTAGGACTAATAATAGTCAAAGAGATACCTATGTAGAAGCGAGTTCTTTTAACACTGAAGGAAGTGAATTATACATTTTTGACGTCAATGCTTTTGCGGCAAATGATACAAGCCGTATAGATTTTTGGGATTGTACAGAAGGAACAGGAGATACCATTCTTACAACGAGTGCGATAAATGGAACTAGTGTTACATTACAGTACGGTTCAGGAACTACAGGCGACAAAACGGCTTGGGCGATGAGTGGGAATTGTACAATGGTACGTTCCGCTACGGGTAGTAATCCAATATCTGGAAATGTATTAGATTTAGAAGCCGTCCTATCTAAAGGCGGAGAAAGTTACACCAGACGTTTTAAAATTACGTTTGAATAGATAAGTAAAGTTGTTTTTATAATAGTAAAACCCTCACCAAAAAGGTGGGGGTTTTTTGTTTTTTAATACTAAAAAATAAATGATACTTTTGTAAAGTTTAAGTAAGTGGGATTTATACGTCTAAAATCCCTGTATCCCTTGGACAGTAGTATATCTCATAGATTTTTTCTTATCTGGATATACGATTTTATAGGCAGATTGTACTGCTAAAGTAGCTTCGTGAAAGCCACATAAAATCAATTTTAATTTTCCTTCATAGGTATTGATATCTCCAACCGCAAAAACTCCCGAAACATTAGTTTGATAATCTAATGTATTATCTACTTTTATACTATTTTTTTCAATGTCCAATCCCCAGTCACTAAGAAATTTAAGACTTGGCACAAGTCCAAATAGAGGAAACCAAAAATCAACGTCTACTTCAATCTCTTTTCCATCTTTTCGTTTAATGACAACAGTTTCTAATTTATCCTCCCCTTTTAAATCTACCACTTCTGAATCTGTGTATATATCAATTTTTCCTTCTTTCTCTAATTCGTATAATTTGGAAACTGAATCTTTATGCGCTCTAAAAAGAGAACTCCTATGTACGACACTTATTTTTCTTTTTTGATTTTGAGCAAAATAAATAGCCCAATCTAATGCCGAATCACCCCCCCCTGAAATCACAATTTGTTTTTCAAGATAGACATCTGGCTCTTTAATAGCATAGAGGATTCCTTTGTTTTCGTAATTTGATAAATTACTAATATGTAACGGTTTTCTCGGCTCAAAACTACCCAGCCCCCCAGCGATAATTATTACTGGTGCTTGATGTACAGTCCCTTCTGCTGTAGTTACTTCAAACAGAGAATCTTTTTTTTCAAATTTTATCGCCGTTTCTGCTAGCGTAAATCCAGGTTTAAAAGGTGCCGCTTGCTCCATTAAATTATCTACTAAATCCTTCGCCAAAACACTTGGAAATCCAGGTATATCATAAATAGGTTTCTTGGGGTAAATTTCTGTAAGTTGTCCTCCCACTTGAGGTGCTGCATCAACGACATGACAACGTAAATTCATCAAACCTGCTTCAAAAATAGTGAAAAGACCTACTGGTCCTGCTCCAATAATAATAATATCAGTTTTTATCATTATTACTTAGTTAAATACATTTTTCTACGAGCATATAAGTCATAAAAATTATCCTCTTTCAAACTTTCAATAAATAAAATTTCTTCCCCTGTACTTTTCATTTCTGGGCCTAATTGTTTATCAACGTTTGGAAATTTATTAAAAGAAAATATAGGTTTTTTAATTGCATACCCTTTTAACTGAGGTTTAAAATCAAAATCCTTAACCTTTTTATTGCCTAACATTATTTTAGTAGCATAATTTACATATGGTTCTTTATATGCTTTTGCTATAAAAGGCACTGTTCTTGAGGCTCTTGGATTTGCTTCTATGACATACACTTTATCATCTTTTATGGCGAATTGAATATTAATAAGTCCAATTACATTTAACGCCTTTGCGATGGTGTGAGTATGGTCTTTTATTTGTTGTAGAACGAATTCTCCTAAATTAAAAGCAGGAAGGCATGCGTTAGAATCCCCAGAATGAATTCCGCATGGCTCTATGTGTTCCATAATACCTATAATATATATATCATTCCCATCACATATAGCGTCTGCTTCTGCTTCTATTGCGCCATCTAAATAATGGTCTAATAAAAGTTTATTATTGGGTATTTTATTTAATAAATCAACCACATGGCTTTCCAAGTCTTCTTTATTAATGACTATTTTCATTCCCTGTCCTCCTAGTACATATGAAGGACGAACTAAAATAGGGAAGTTTAGATTTTTAGCTAATTTCAGTGCTTGTTCTGCATTCTCTGCTACTCCAAACTTTGGATAAGGGATATTATTCTCTTTTAAAAGCGTAGAAAAACTACCCCTATCTTCAGCAAGGTCTAAATTTTTATATGAAGTCCCTATTATTTTAATGTTATACCTATCTAATTTTTCTGCGAGCTTTAAAGCGGTTTGGCCCCCTAGTTGCACAATAACTCCTTCAGGTTTTTCATGCTGGATAATATCATATATGTGTTCCCAAAAAACAGGCTCAAAATATAATTTGTCTGCAATGTCAAAATCTGTAGATACTGTTTCTGGATTACAATTAATCATTATTGTTTCATACCCACATTCTGAAGCTGCCAAAACACCATGCACACAACAATAATCAAACTCTATTCCTTGCCCAATTCTATTTGGTCCAGACCCTAAAACAACTATTTTCTTTTTATCAGAACTAATGCTTTCATTTTCGACGAAAACCTCTCCATTTTTTGTTTGAATAGACTCTTCAAATGTAGAGTAGTAATAGGGAGTTTGTGCTGCAAATTCTGCCGCACAGGTGTCTACTAACTTATATACTCTATCTATACTAAATTCTTTTCTTTTATTGTAAACCTCACTTTCTAGACTATTTAACATATAAGCTATCTGTCTATCCGCAAACCCTTTTTGTTTCGCTTCAAGTAAAAGGTCTTTTTCTAATGTGTCTATCGTATGATTACCGATTTCTTTTTCTAAATGATACAATTCCTCGTATTGCTTCAAAAACCACATATCAATTTTAGTGATTTCATGAATTCGGCTAATAGGAATACCCATTTGTATTGCATCGTAAATTACAAAAACTCTATCCCAACTTGGATTTGTTAATTTTTCTACTACTTGATTATAATCAGTATATCCTTTCCCATCAGCTCCTAATCCGTTTCTTTTAATCTCTAATGATTGGGTTGCTTTATGTAACGCTTCTTGAAAGGACCTTCCTATTCCCATAACTTCCCCCACAGATTTCATTTGCAATCCTAGAGTTCTTTCTGACCCATCAAATTTATCAAAATTCCATCTTGGTATTTTTACGATTACATAATCTAATGTGGGTTCAAAAAAAGCAGAAGTGGACTGAGTAATTTGATTCTTTAATTCTTCTAAATTATATCCAATGGCTAATTTAGCTGCAATTTTTGCTATAGGATAACCTGTCGCTTTTGAAGCTAAAGCGGATGATCTAGATACTCTAGGGTTAATCTCAATGGCAATGATTTCTTCTTTTTCATCTGGACTGACTGCAAACTGTACATTACATCCTCCTGCAAAATTACCTATACTGCGCATCATTTTAATTGCCATACTACGCATTTTTTGATAGGTAGTGTCTGATAATGTCATTGCTGGAGCAACAGTTATAGAATCTCCAGTATGTATCCCCATTGGATCCATATTTTCTACAACACAGATAATAACTACATTGTTGTTTTTATCTCTAAGTAATTCTAACTCAAACTCTTTCCATCCTAAAAGGGCTTTGTCTATAAGAACTTCATGAATTGGAGACGCTTCTAATCCTCTAGTTAGGAGTTTATCAAAATCTTTTTCTTCATTTACAAAAGAAGCACCCGTGCCGCCTAACGTAAACGAAGGGCGAATTACTAAAGGGAATCCAAATTCTTGAGCTATTTCTTTTCCTTTTAAAAAGGATGTGGCTGTTTTGGCTGGCGCTGCATCAATATCAATCGTTTTTAAAAAATTTTTAAATTTCTCTCTATCTTCTGTTAATTGAATTGCCTCTATATCTACTCCTAAAATTTCAATATCAAAATCTTTCCAAATACCTTTTTCTTCTGCTTCAATACATAGATTTAAGGCTGTTTGTCCTCCCATAGTAGGTAAAACTGCATCTATTTTATGAGTATTTAAAATATCTACAATAGATTTTGTAGTAAGTGGTTTTAAATAGACATGATCCGCTAATGAAGGATCTGTCATAATCGTTGCAGGGTTAGAGTTTATAAGTATTGTTTCTATCCCTTCTTCTTTTAAGGAGCGTATAGCTTGACTTCCAGAATAATCAAATTCGCAAGCTTGACCTATAATGATAGGTCCTGAACCAATAATTAAAATAGTATTTAATTCTTTTCGTTTAGGCATATCTTATGTAGGAATTAATTTCAAATAAATGTAAGAAATTATAATTTAGTGGCTTACAAACACTATATCGAATATACTTTTTGTATAATAATTGAAACTTTTTTAAAAATCGAGTTTCATTATACATAGTATATTATTTCTTATGTCTTGGCTCTGAAGATACTGACAATTTTTTGCGGCCTTTTGCACGTCTTGCTGAGATTACCTTACGTCCTCCTACAGTACTCATACGCTCTCTAAAACCATGTTTATTTCTTCGTTTGCGCTTTGATGGCTGATATGTTCTTTTCATAATAAAAAATTGGATTGCAAAGATATAGTTTTTCTTTTAAATTAAGCCCTCGTAAATAATCCTATTTTTTTAACTTTGCAAAAAATTACTTAAATTATGGTCCCAAAAATTATTAAACTAATATTATGTGTCTTAATCCTTGGATATGCAGGTTATCAATTTTATGATGAAAATATCGGAAATGGTATTTTTTATACTTTGATAGCAGGTTTTGTCATACTCATCTATTTTAAAAATGAATTTATATTCTTCGCATTTTTAAGATTAAGAAAAGAAGATTTTGAAGGGACAAAACGCTGGCTGAATAAAATCAAAAATCCAAAAAGTGCACTTGTAAAAAAACAACAAGGATATTATAACTATTTAAACGGACTTATCGCTTCCCAAACAAACCTTACTCAAGCAGAAAAATTTTTTAGAACCGCATTAAAATTAGGGCTTTCTATGGCACATGATAAAGCGATGGCGAAAATGAGTTTAGCGGGCATTCTTCTTCAAAAAAGAAGGAAAAGAGAAGCGACTGCGTTACTTTCTGAAGCCAAAAAGTTAGACAAATATGGCATGTTGAAAGATCAAATTAGATTAATGCAACAACAAATGAAAAGGATTTAACAATCCGAATCTAATTAAAGATAGGGGTAACTTATATTATATTCCTTTTTAAATATCTACCATAAAATAACACTCAATGAAAGAGCTAAGACATCTTAATAAATATTTTGTTAAATATAAATACTTGCTTTTTCTTGGGTTATGTATTGCTGTAATTTCTCGTATTCTCTCCCTATTTATGCCTCGATTTATAGGCGAATCACTAAATGTAGTAGAAGAATTTTTAAACGAAGACAGTACTTTAACTGCCATTATTGCCAAAAAACAATTACTAACTAATATTTTAATTATTGTGGGAGCGGCGCTTGCCTCTGGGTTTTTTACTTTTTTGGTAAGGCAAACAATAATAAATGTATCACGTCATATTGAATATGATTTAAAAAATGAAATCTATGCCCATTACCAAAAATTAGATTTGGACTTTTATAAGAAAAATAGCACTGGAGATTTGATGAATAGAATTAACGAAGATGTTAGTAAAGTACGTATGTATTTTGGTCCTGGATTTATGTATACAATCAACACTGTAACTCTGTTTATAATTGTAATTTCATACATGCTAAGCATACACAGAGAACTAACTTTATATGCTATTATCCCTCTCCCTATTCTCTCTGTTCTTATTTTTTTTATTAGCAAAAAAATGCACCACAAAACAACTCTCATTCAAGAAACTTTATCAAAATTATCTACCTTTTGTCAAGACAAATTTAGTGGGATTTCAATCATAAAATCTCACGCTATTGAACACCGAATAAATAAATTTTTTTTCAAATTATCTGGGGAAAGTTTTCAAAGAAATGTAGATTTTACGAAAATTCAAGCGTGGTTTTTTCCATTAATGATACTCCTAATTGGAATTAGTAATTTGCTAGTTATTTTTATTGGTGGAAGTTTATATATCAATGGAAAAATAGAAATTGGAGTATTAGCACAGTTTATTATATACATCAATATGCTTACTTGGCCCGTTGCAGTATTAGGATGGGTTACCTCAATTGTCCAACAAGCTGAGGCTTCACAAAAAAGAATAAATGAGTTTTTACTACAAAAACCCATCTTAAAAAAGAACAAAGGGAAAAAACAAAAAATAACAGGGGCTATTTGCTTTGATAATGTTGGTTATACTTATCCTGAAAGTAAAATTAATGCTTTAAAAAATATTTCTTTTGAAATTGAAGCCGGCAAAACATTAGGGATAATAGGAAAAACAGGTTCTGGAAAAACAACAATATTAGACCTTATTTGTAGATTATACGATAATGATACGGGCTCTATAAAAATAGATAATTGTCCAATTATTGATTATGATTTATATACCCTACGAAGCGCTATTGGATATGTGCCACAAAACCCTTTTCTATTTTCAGACACCATAGAAAGAAACATTCGTTTTGGAGATGAAAATGCGAGTTTTGAAACTATCAAATCTGTAGCCAAACACGCTGATATAGATCAAAACATAGAAAAATTTAAAAACAAATATCAAACGGTATTAGGAGAACGAGGGGTTACTCTATCTGGGGGGCAAGTACAAAGATTATCTATTGCTAGAGCATTTATTAAAAAATCAAATATTTTACTTCTTGACGATTGTTTATCTGCAGTAGATAGTAAAACCGAAGAGAAAATTCTTCAAAATATTAAAAAATATTACAGTCAACAAACCTCAATTATAATTAGCCATCGCATATCATCCATCAAACATGCTGACCATATTATCGTATTAAAAGATGGGGAAATAGAAGAACAAGGGGACCATAAAATGCTATTAAAAAAAGAGGGATATTATAAAAATCTATTCTTAAAACAACAAAAAAAATAGTCGCGTAAAGAATGGGTTAAATTATAATAAAATATTTTTTTTCTATTCAGTTTAAATTATTTATTTATTTTTGCTCTTATAAATTTATAATTATGGAAGACAATAATTTTGAAAAGAAAAATATTTATTCAAAAATAGTAAAGGCAGGTCGAAGAACATATTTTTTTGATGTTAAAGAAACCAAAGCAGGCGATTATTATTTAACTATCACTGAAAGTAAACGAGTTTTTGAAGACGAAAACAGTCCTCCATCCTATAAAAAACACAAAATCTTTTTATATAAAGAAGATTTTAATGAATTCAAAGACGTTTTAAGTGAAACGACAAAGTTTATCATTGATGAAAAAGGAGAGGAAGTAATTAGTGATACCCATAAAAAAGACTACACCCCCGCATCAAAAGAAGATAAAAAAGAAGATTCTACCGATAAAAATAAATTTACAGACGTAGAATTTGATGATATTTAGAATTTTTATCTAAACATTAAATCTAAAATGTACTATATCACCATCCTTTAAGATATAGTTTTTTCCTTCTATTTTTAGCTTCCCTTCTTCTTTAATTTTGACTTCTGATTTATATTTTATATAATCCTCATAAGAGATAACTTCTGCGCGAATAAATCCTTTTTCAAAGTCGCTATGTATAACTCCTGCTGCTTCAGGTGCTAACGCCCCTATGGGAATTGTCCACGCTCTTACTTCTTGTTTACCTGCTGTAAAAAAAGTATGTAGATTTAATAATTTATAGGCCGCTTTTATAAGTCTACTTGAACCTGTTTCTGTTAAATTTAATTCCTCTAAAAATAATTGTTTATCCTCATCACTTTCTAATTCGTTTATATCGGATTCTATCTTTGCAGAGATAATCAGAACTTCCGCATTTTCATCTTTTGCTAATTTAGTGACTTCATCTACGTATTTTTTAGACTCATTGATATTTTCTGCGACATTACACACATATAAAACAGGTTTGTAAGTGATTAATTGTAAGGGTTTAATATATTTAGTCGTGTCTTCTAAAGAAAATGTAAGGCTTCTTACATTTTTTGACGCTTCTAAGGTTTTTTTTATAGATAATAATACTTCGTTTTCTTTAACCGCATCTTTATCTCCAGTCTTTGCAATTTTAGTTACTTTTTCTATTCTTTTTTCTACCGTTTCTAAATCCTTAAATTGCAATTCAATATCTATGATTTCTTTATCTCTTATTGGATTCACTGAATTCTCTACATGCGTAATATTCCCATCATCAAAACAACGAAGCACATGTAAAATAGCATCTGTCTCTCTAATATTTGCTAAAAATTTATTTCCTAAACCTTCCCCCTTGCTCGCCCCTTTTACTAGTCCTGCAATATCTACAATTTCAATTTTAGTTGGGATAATTTTTTCTGGATTTACAATATTTGAAAGTGCTTCAAGACGTTCATCTGGCACATGAATAAACCCTACATTAGGTTCTATAGTACAAAAAGGAAAATTTGCACTTTGTGCTTTTACATTAGATAAACAATTAAATAAAGTGGATTTTCCAACATTTGGAAGCCCTACGATGCCTGCTTTCATTAATTAAGAGTGTAAAATATTTTGCTTTTGCAGCAGTTTCTCTTCTGTTTCTACATTATTATCATCGGGTACACAACAATCGACTGGACAAACGGCTGCACATTGTGGCTCATCATGAAACCCTTTGCATTCTGTACATTTATCAGGGACAATATAATAATACTCATCTGAAATTGCAGGGTGTACCTCTTCAGATAAGACTTTTTTTCCATCTGCCAAAGTGACTTCTCCTCTTAGAGTTGTCCCATCTTTGTATTTCCACGCTTCTGCGCCTTCATAAATTGCTGTATTTGGACATTCTGGTTCACATGCCCCGCAATTAATACATTCATCGGTAATGATAATAGCCATAGTAAAATAATCTTTAGTATTTTTGGCAAAATTAATCTAATTTAGAATGTTAGACACTTCTTCACATATAAAAAATTTAGTCGCTCTTGGAGATTTTTTTAGGAATATTAATTTACTAAATAAAAAATATCAATCCTTGAAACAATGTATAGAACAAACGGAAATTCAAAACCCATGGTTTACAAAAGAAAATATTCTCTATTCGATGAAAGTTTGGGGAGAAACTCTTACCAATGAAAAAATTAAAGAATGGGTATCGTCATATAATTTATCCAATCAAAAATCAAAGAAAATTGGAATTATAATACCTAGTAATATTCCATTAGTAGGACTACATGACTTATTATGTGTACTTATCACGAATCATAAAGCGATACTTAAAACCTCTAAAGAAGATTCCTATTTAACTGCCTTTATCGTCAAAATTCTATGTAACATTGATAAAAGATATACCCAACAGATTGATATTGAAAAAGAAAACTTTAGAGACATTGATTGCGTAATAGCTACAGGAAGTGATAATACAGGAAGATATTTTGACTATTATTTTGGCAAATATCCAAATATCATTAGAAAAAATAGAACAAGCATAGCGATACTTAACGGAAAAGAGTCAAAAGAAGAGTTACAAAATCTATGTGAAGATATTACGAGATATTTTGGATTAGGATGTAGGAATGTCTCAAAACTATTCGTCCCAAAAGGATACGATTTTAATCTTATATTTAATGAACTTTATCTATACAAAGAAATAAGCGCGCATAATAAGTTTAGAAATAATTATGAATATAATAGAACTATCTATCTATTAAACAAAGAAAAATTTTTAGACAATGGATTTATGTTGTTAAAAAAAGAAAACACGCTCTTCCCTCCTATCGCTACTCTATTCTATGAAGAATATGAAACGCTAGAGATTTTACAAAAACAAATTCAAGAGCAAAAAAACAATATACAGTGTGTCGTTTCTAAGCAAGAAAATCACATTCCTTTTGGTAAAACACAACACCCTGAATTAGCAGACTATGCAGATACTATTGATACACTAAAATTTCTTATATTTGCTCCTTAATTAATTTATTATTAACCAAACCATTATTATGAAACTACATTTCAAAACGCTTATAATATCAACTATTTTAGTTATTGGCACTGCCTTTACTATTTATCAATGTGAAAAACCCGTAGAAAAATCAAAAGAAAAATCCATTACTGCTTTAGTTGTCAGTGTAGGATCAACAGATTATTCTGCTACTATCTCACAAACGAATATCACTTTTGCTGATAAAGTCCCTAGTGGAACAACCGAGGTTTCTATTAAAACTATTACTATATCTGAAAAGGCAAATGCATCTAAAAGCGCTGGAGACAAATTAAACGTCGGAACATCAAATTCTATAACCGTTACCGCTGAAGATGGAACTACTGCTAATTATACAGTAACTATTAATGCTGCAAATCCTGTAATCCCTCCTGTAGAAACTAGAAAACCAAGTGTAAGTACTGATAATGCAACAAATATTACAGTCAGCGGATCTACTATTTCTGGAACTATAATAGATATAGGAACTAGTAGCGTCACTTCACATGGTCATGTTTGGAGTACTGGAAATAATCCAACTATTACTGGAAATGGAGTAATTAAAAATGATTTAGGAAATGTTACTACTAGTGGTGTTACTTTTTCTACTTCTATTAATGGACTTAGTGAAAACACTACCTATTTTGTACGAGCCTTTGCTACTAACAGTGTAGGAACTGGTTATGGAGTTATCAAAAACTTTAAAACCTTGCAAAATGGTTCTTTAGGTACAATCTCTGGGTCTTCTCAAGTAAATATAACTATCAGCGGAAGTGGAACGAATACCACTGTAATTGTTTCTTCTACAGTTTCAAGTTTAGGTTCTGGAAGTATTACACAACACGGACACGTTTATAGTACTACTTTACAAAATAACAATTTAATCATCGGTGCTGAAAATGCATTTTATTCTGAGCTAGGCACAAAAAATACGATAGGTGATTTTACATCTGAGATAGAAAACCTTAACGCTTTTTCTACCTATTATATCCGACCTTACATCATCACTAATGGAAACGTAATTTATGGACAACAAAGTAGCTTTATGACCCCTGAAGGTGCTCCAACTGTTAGTCTTGGAAATGTAAAATCTACTTTAAATCAAATTTCTATTTCTGGGAACATCACAAATTTAGGAGGTGAAGCGTCTACAATTTCACAATACGGACATATATGGAGTTCTACTAGTGGAAATCTCACTACCGCACTCAGCACCAAAACCGAATTCGGAAGTTCCTCTCAAACAACAAGTTTTGGGACTGTAGTAACTGGGCTAAGCGAAAATAGCACAATCTACTTTTCTGCTTATGCCACTAATAGTTTTGGAACAGCATACAGCAAAGTTCAAAGTTACAAAACTTTAAACGATGAAGCTGATATCCTTTCTCTTACTATTAAAGCAGGTGCGTATATATTAGCAAGAAGTGTTACTGGTCCTACTATTTCATTTTCAGGATTGCCTTATGGCACAACACAAGTTACCTTTAGTTCAGTTACCCTTTCTGACCAAGCTTCTGCTACAATTGGAAGCAATAGTTTTACAAGTGGTAGTATGATAAACGTGGGAAGTCATACAATTACAGTTTCTGCAAGTAACGGAATTACCAAAGAGTACACTCTTTCATTATCTAATACTCCAGCTACTGCCCCAACTGTAAAATCTTTGACGCCAGAAAGCATAGATTTAACACCAACTACAGCTATTTTACGTGGAAAATTTACAAGTTATGGCGTGAGCCCTTTGAGTGGTTATGGTTTTAGATATTATGTATCTTCAAATCCAGGAAATCCTATTACAGTATATAGCAATAATAGAGTTTCAAGTAATTTTTCATCAGAAATTACTGGATTAAATCCAAATACGATGTATTCTGTAAGTGCATTTGCTAGAAATGATGCAGGTGAAAATACAAATACAAATCTTATTGAATTTACTACAAAATCATATACTGTTCCTTCTGTAAATACATTAGCTGCTGTTTCTATTGAACAAAATAATGCAACCATTAATGGTGAAATTACAAATTTAGGCTATCATAATTCTATTAATGGAAATGGGTTTATATATAGTTCAGATATTAATGCTGCATTTACGATTACAGGAACAGGAACTGTGATAACTTTAAACAATAAAAATGATTTGGGTAATTTTAGTTATAAACTTACAGGACTGTCAGCAAATACCACATATTATGTAGTAGTTTATGCGACAAATGATTCAGGAACAGCTTATAGCATCAAAAACAATTTTACTACTAAAAACTCACTTCCAAAAGTAAATACTACAAGTGTTAGTAATATTTCAGGTACTGGTATTGTATTTAAAGGGAATTTAACAAGTTTAGAGGGGTATATTCAAGTAACTCAGCATGGATTTATTTATGGAACTGTTAAGGAAGATGCATTGGTTATAAGTGGAACGGGTGTTACTGCAGTTCCTTTAGGTGTAAAAAACAATTTAGGATTTTTTGAACATACTCTTTCTACATTAACTGGGGACGATACTCATTATGTAAAAGCATATGCTTCTAACGGTGAAGGCACTAGTTATGGTGTTCAACGAAGTTTTATCCCGAACAGTGATGCATCAAATCAAACAATAGAAATATCAACTGCTGAACAATTACAAGCTATAAAAGATAGTCTAAATGCTAAATATATTCAAACTGCAGATATTGACCTTAGTAGTATATCTAATTTCATACCTATTGGTAGTAATAGTAATAGATTTACTGGAACTTATAATGGAAATGGGTTTAAAATAACTAACCTCACTATTAATTCAACACAAAATGATGTAGGTATGTTTGGTGCGGTCAATGGTACTTTAGAAAATATGCACCTTGAAGATGTAAAAATTACTGCAAATAGTTTCGTAGGAGGTTTAGTAGGGGCAAATCATGGTACTATAAGAAATATCACAATAAAAAATATAGAAATATTCGGAGCATCAGGTGATGATAAAGGAGGATTGGTTGGTTATAACAATAGTAGTATAAGAAATGTATCAGTTGAAAATATTAGAATTTCCGGTGGGAATAAAATTGGTGGAATAGTAGGAGAGAATAGAGGTCCAATATCAAATAGTTATGTTGCTGGAGGAAGTATTATAATTAATAATAACAATGGAGGTGGAATAGTAGGTGAAAATTATAACTATATAACAAATAGTTATTCCACTATAAACATCTATCAAGCTAGTGGTTCTGTTGGATTAGGAGGAGTCATTAGTTGGAATAGAAGTTATGCATCTAATGTTTCAAATTGTTATTCTGTAAGCTCTATTAAATCAAATGATTTTGCTGGAGGACTTGCAGGAAACAATAATGGAACAATAAATAATGTATATTCATTAGGCAGGGTAATAGAGGGGGCGAAAGGAGCTATTGGAACTGCCTCTGCATCTAGCACTAATACTTCAATTTATTGGAATACTGAAACTAGTAATAGTAATACTTCTGATAAAGGAACAAGTAGGACATCTACACAGATGGTTAATGGGAATAGTAACTTTTCTGGATTTGGAAGCCAATGGAGTTTTCCAGCATCTAGCTATCCTGTATTAGCAAACCACATATCCCCTTATGATAGGCAAGCAGTACACCAAGCTTTAGGTCTTCTACAATTATCTAATAATGATACCAGTGAGTTTTTTGGAGGTTCTAATGTCCAAAATGAAATCAATGCTAGTGCAAATGCTGTATCAAGTTCTGGATTAACACTTTTTGTTTTAGATGTAAATGCTGGGGCTTCCAATGATAGCAGTAGAGTAGATTTTTGGGATTGTACAGCAGGAACAGGAAATACAATTCTAACAACAAGTTCAGTAAATGGCACTAGCGTTACACTTAGATTTGCTGCAGGAACGACTAGCACAAATGCATGGAGCAAGGCCAGTGGCACAAGTTGTAACGTGGTACGCTCTAGTAGCGGAAGTAATCCAGTTTCTGGAGATAGTTTAAATTTAGAAGCAGTTATTTCTAAAGGAAACGAAAGTTTTACCGAGAAATTTAATATTACTTTTAATTAGACTCTAGTAAGTAATTTACATTTAAAGAATAGTAGCTTTTTATTTAAAAGTATAAAAACTGGGTGCTTTTAAATACTCTATTAATTTAAGAAAATATAATATAAAATATTTTAAATGGAAATTTATATCTTACACTTTTCCTTATCTTTGCGTGCTTAAAAAAACTAGTACTTATTTTTTATGCAAATACATAATTTTAACCCTGGACCTTCTTATATTTCTAAATTTGTAATAGAAAAATCTATTGAAGGAATTAAAAATTATAATAACTCTGGACTTTCTGTATTAGAAATTTCACATAGAAGTAGCGCCTTTTTAAATATTATTGAACAAGCAAAAGAGTTAAGTTTAGCACTCACTGGGCTAGATAATAAAAACTATAGCGCTTTATTTTTACAAGGGGGAGCAAGTACGCAGTTTTTAATGACTGCCATTAATTTTTTAAAAACTAAGGCTGGATATATAAATACAGGGTCTTGGTCTGAAAAGGCGATTAAAGAAGCAAAAAACATAGGGACTATTGAAGAAATTAGTTCTTCAAAAGATAAGAATTTCTCATACATTCCAGAAACACCTACTATAGATTCCTCATTAGACTATCTGCATCTTACCAGTAATAATACTATTTTCGGCACACAGTATAATAAATTTCCTGCGACTACTATTCCACTTTTTGCAGATATGAGTTCTGATATATTATGTAGAGAGTTAGACTATTCAAAATTTGATTTAGTATATGCGGGTGCACAAAAAAATTTAGGTATCGCTGGAACAACACTGGTAATTATAAAAAACGAATTATTAGAAAAAATAAATACCGCTATTCCTAGTATATTAAGTTATAAAGATCATGTTGAAAAAGACAGTTTATTAAATACGCCTCCTGTATTTCCTATTTATGTTAGTTTATTAACGCTACAATGGATAAAAGAGCAAGGAGGAGTAAAAGAAATTGAGAAAAGAAATAGGGAAAAAGCGGAGTTGTTATATAATGAAATTGATACTAACCCCTTATTTAATGGTTTTGCAAATGAAAAAGACAGAAGTCTGATGAATGTTACATTTACCCTTGCTGATGAAAAACACGAACAAAAGTTTCAATCGCTTTGTGATGAATATAATATCAATGGAGTCAAAGGGCATAGATCTGTAGGTGGTTACAGAGCCTCTATCTATAATGCTTTATCTATAGAAAGTGTAGAAACACTTGTAGACTGTATGCAAAAATTAAAACAATCTATCTAATGAGTATGATACAAATATTAGCAAATGATGGCATCTCTAAAGCAGGAGAAAATTTATTAATTGAAAAAGGGTTTAAAGTATGTACAACCCCAGTTAAACAAGAGGATTTAATCGATTATATTAATTCAGAAAATATTGCTGTATTATTAGTTAGAAGTGCAACAACGGTTCGTAAAAATCTTATTGATAGTTGTCCATCACTAAAAATAATTGGACGCGGAGGGGTAGGAATGGACAACATAGATGTTGAATATGCTAAAGAAAAAGGAATCAATGTAATCAATACTCCTGCTTCCTCTACTAATTCAGTTGCTGAACTTGTCTTTGCACATTTATACGGGGGTGCACGTTTTTTATATGATGCAAATAGAAATATGCCCTTGACTGGAGATTCCAATTTCAAGGGGCTGAAAAAAAATTATAGTAATGGACAAGAGTTAAAAGGCAAAACCATGGGTATTATTGGTTTTGGAAGAATTGGACAACAGGTAGCGAGAATTGCATTAGGAATTGGAATGGAGATATTTATTTATGACAAATTCATTCATGATATAACGATTAGTATTTCATTATTTAATGGTCAATCTATAGATGTTGACATTAAAACACAACCTTTTGAAAAGGTACTAGAGAAATCTGATTTTATAACTTTACATATTCCTTCTCAAAAAGGATATGTTATTAGCGAAAATGAGTTAAATAAAATGAAGAAAGGAGCGGCAATCATTAATACCTCTCGTGGAGGGCTTATTGACGAAGAAGCGTTGATTAAAGCCTTAGATAACAATAAAATTTCATTTGCCGCCTTAGATACTTTTGAAAACGAGCCCACTCCAGATATGAAAGTATTAATGCACCCTAAAATTTCATTGTCGCCACATATTGGTGCTAGTACTAACGAAGCACAAGAAAATATTGGATTAGAACTCGCTGATAAAATTATAAATCATTTTAATTAATGATACATTATTTTAAGAGATTTAAGAAAAAGTGGGAGATAAAATCTAATTTTCAGCTAGTTGTTATACTTATAGTATTTTCTGTCACTGGTTCAGTAACTGTAGCCATCGCAAAACCCATTTTAGAGTTTCTAGGAATTACTAAAACAACTTTTGAAGTATTATCCTGTGGAGTTCTTCTATATTGGATACTTAGAATTTTAATTATTTTCCCTTTGTATCAAATTATACAGCTTATCATTGCGACGATTTTCTTTCAATTTCGTTTTTTTTGGAATTTTGAAAAGAAATTATTTAGTCGTCTTTTTGGAAAAAAAATTTAAGCGATATTTTTCTTGTTAATCACTTTATATAAAATTACTATTCCTGCTATTACAAAAGGAATACTCAGCCATTGACCTGTAGTAAATACTGGCATTAACTCTTCAAACCAACCCCCTTGACTTACTTTTACAAATTCTATGAAAAATCTAATGGTAAACAAAACTGTTAAGAACGTTCCAAATAAAAACCCTTCTTGTTTGCCTTTTCCTTTTCTATATAAATACACCAACAATAAGAATAATACTACACATCCTAACGATTCATATACTTGAGCAGGATGACGAGGCAACATTTCATTTCTATTTAGAAATACTACTCCAAAGTTAGAGCCCGTATATTTTCCTACAATCTCAGAGTTGAAAAAGTTTCCTAATCGGATAAATACACCTCCTAAACTTACAGGAATAACAACTCTATCTAGTAACCATACAAATGATTGAAGTTTATATTTTTTATAATACAAGTACAAGCAAATAATTATGGCTATTGCTGCTCCATGACTCGCTAAGCCTCTATATCCTATAAATTTATAATTTTTAATCAAGCCAAAGAAAGTACTATCTCCTGCGCTTTTTGTTATGGGAATTAATATTTCTACTAAATTATTTTGAAAATAATCCCAGTTATAGAAAAACACCTCGCCTAAACGTGCTCCTAATAAGGTAGCTACTACAACATATATAAAAAGAGGATCTAAATATTTTTCTGGAACACCTTCCTTTTTATATATTCTTTTCATAATGTTTAGCCCTAATATAAAAGCGATAACAAACATTAAACTATAGTAGTGTATTCCTATATTTCCAAATGTTACAAGCGTTTCGCTAGGTGACCAATTTATTTTTAATAATATCATTTTTATTTAGTTTTAGTATTTTACTACGGTACTGGATCGTACCCTTTATTCTTTCCCCAAGGATTGCATTTTACTATTCTTTTTACTGAAAGTATTCCTCCTTTTAAAAGACCGTATTTATTTAAGGCATCTAAAGCATATTGAGAGCAAGTAGGTTGAAAACGACAACTTGGCATTAATAAAGGAGAAAGTATCATTCTATATAATTTTATTAAAATTATAAACGGCAATATTACATATTTTTTCATTCTAAAATACTATACTTCGTTTGATTTTTTTCATCTTTTAATTCTACTCCCGCCTCTAGTAACCTATCTCTAATCTTATCAGAAGTCTCAAAATTCTTTTGTGCCCTTGCCTCATTTCTTATGTCAATTAAACACTCTATTAATTTTTGACTTAAATTATTAGAATCTGCTCCGCTACTACTCTCTTCCATTTTTTCTAATCCCAATACTTCAAAAATAAAAGCTCTCAAGTGTTTTATCAATTCCAACTTATCTTCCTCAGAAATAGTTAATTGATTTGCTTTTACTTTTTTAATAAATTTTACCGCTTCAAAAAGATTTGCAATAAGCATAGGCGTATTAAAATCGTCATTCATAAATGAATAACATTCTATAAGCCATTTTTGTACATCAAATCCATTTGTAGAGGCTGATGTAGATATATTCTCTAACTTTTGAAGAGCTTCCATTAACCTCTTATACCCCTTTTCCGCACTTAATAAAGCATCATCACTAATATCTAAAATACTTCTATAGTGCGCCTGAAGCATGAAAAATCTAACCACTGTTGGAACATAGTTTTTTGATAATAATGTAGTATCTCCCATGAAAATATCATTTGGTAGAATATTATTTCCTGTAGATTTTGCCATTTTTTGCCCATTGAGAGTTAGCATATTAGTATGTATCCAATAGTTAACTGGCGATTTTTTATTTATAGATTCTGCTTGGGCTATTTCACATTCATGATGTGGAAATTTTAAATCCATTCCTCCGCCATGGATATCAAATTCTGTCCCCAAATATTTAGTGCTCATCGCGGTACATTCAAGATGCCACCCAGGAAATCCTTCACTCCAAGGGGAATCCCATCTCATTATATGATTGGGTTCTGCTTTTTTCCATAAAGCAAAATCTTGAGGGTTTTTCTTATCATCTTGCCCACCTAAGGTTCTAGTGTTGTGAATTAAATCTTCAATATTTCTGCCACTCAATTTTCCATATCCTTTTTCTTTATTGAATTTTAACACGTCAAAATACACAGATCCATTCACTTCATAGGCAAATCCTTGTTTCAGAATTTGTTGAATAGTCTCAATTTGTTCTATGATATGACCCGTAGCTGTAGGCTCTATACTTGGAGGGAGACAATTAAATTTATTTAATATAGTGTGAAAATCAGAGGTGTATTTTTGTGCAACCTCCATCGGTTCTATTTTTTCTAATCGCGCCTTTTTTGAAATTCTATCTTCTCCTTCATCTGCATCATTTTCTAGGTGACCCACATCCGTAATATTTCTTACATAGCGGACTTTATAGCCCAAATATTTTAAATACCTAAAAATTACATCAAAAGAAATAAAGGTTCTACAATTTCCTAAATGCACATTGCTATAGACCGTAGGTCCACACACGTACATCCCAACATAATATGGGACTATAGATTTGAATAATTCCTTTTTTTTGGATAGTGAATTATAAATATAAAGTTGATTTTGCATATCAAAAATTAACCTCCATTTGGATATAACTCATAAATGCCTCTCTCGTCTCTTTTTTCTGAAATTCCCCTTGAAAACTGGAAGTAACCGTACTGCTTGTAATGTCTCTAATTCCTCTGGAATTAATACAAAGATGTTTGGCATCTATCACACAGGCAACATTTTCTGTATTCATTGCTTTCTGTAATTCTTCAACTATCTGTAGTGTCAATCGTTCTTGTACTTGAGGGCGATTTGCATAATATTCTACGATGCGATTGATTTTAGATAGACCTATAACATTTCCGTTAGATATATAAGCTACATGTGCTTTCCCTATGATAGGTAATAAATGATGTTCGCAAGTAGAATATAAGGTTATATTTTTTTCTACTAGCATTTCGTTATATTGATAAGTATTTGGGAAAACAGAAGCCTTTGGTTTATTTTTAGGGTCTAATCCACCAAAAAGCTCATTAACATACATTTTCGCTACGCGTTTTGGAGTGCCTTTGATACTCGCGTCATTAATATCTAACCCCAAAATATCTAGAATATCTCTTACTTTTTCTTCTATTAAATTTTGTTTCTGTTCAGAAGAAAGGGCAAAAGGATTTTTTTTAAAAGGGGTTCTTTTTGAGAGATTTAGATGGTTATCTCCTACCACATCTTCTTCAAAATTGTTGTTCATTTTTTTTATTGCAAAGTTAATAAATTACTAAATATAGCCAATTTAATTATAATATATTTGTACTCTCTAAATTTCAATTTTCAAAATGAATAAAAAAGTTTTCTATATATGTGTAATTTTTTTCATTGCAGTAAGCTGTCAAGAAAATAGTAAAAAAAATAAGCCAAAAAAAAACATCGCTAAAACAACTACACAAAAAAAGAAGGTTGTAAAAAAAGAAAAACCTTTGGAGTTAGATGAGAATAATGCTATTCCCTTTTTCTTTGACTACGAGAAGAAAAATAAAGAAAATAAAGTACGCGTCATTACGCGGTTTGGAAATATTGATATTCAATTGTTTGAAGAAACGCCCTACCATAGAGCGAATTTCATTTTTTTGACAAAACAAAACTATTTTGAGGGGACTATCTTCCATAGAGTCGTGAAAAATTTTGTCATTCAAGGTGGAAATTCCGATAGGCATAACGTGATAAAAAGACGCACCAAAATTGGACGCTACCTGCTACCTCCAGACACTAAAAAAGGATTTAAACACCACAGAGGCATTGTCTCTATGCCGAGTAGTGATATTGACAACCCACACAAACTCGCTTCGCCGTATGAGTTTTTTATCGTTCAACAAACCCCCGGGGCATATCATTTAGATGGAAACTACACCGCCTTTGGAAAAGTGATTAAGGGAATGGATGTCGTAGATAAAATCGCAAATGTCCCCACAGATAACACAGAAGCTCCTTTAGAAAATGTGATGATACAAAAAGTGGTTATTTTGGAGTGAGATTATGAAGCGACATTTTTCTATCAAATAAAGAGCGGTATTTAAAAGTGAAAATAAATATTAGTACTTTTGCAAATAGAGTAGGCGTCCTTATCGCTGTCTATAATTTAATAGAGAGAGGAAAGTCCGGACACCACAGGGCAAGTATAGCGGGTAACACCCGTCGTTTGTTATTTTAGCAAATAGGACCAGTGCAACAGAAAGTATGTACAGGAAAGCTGTAGTGAAACCAGGTAAACTCTATACGGTGCAACGCTAAGTATATTCACGCTTGAGGGCGGCTCGTCTGATGTGAAAGGGTAAGCGGCTTGAGTGATGGAGTAATTCATCACCTAGATAAATGATAAGGCATTGACAGAATCCGGCTTATAGCCTACTCTTTTGTATAGAAAAAACTTAATGTTATATCTCCGTATTTCCTACTATTTTCAAAATAAGAAAAAGACTCAAAATTGAATTTAGAACTATGTTCTAAAATGAATATTCCCTCTTTGTTTAACATATTATTTTCAAAAACTAATGAATGTAATTCCTCGTATTCTTTTTGACTAAAGTCATATGGAGGGTCAGCAAATATCACATCATAAGAAGTTGCTGTATTTTTTAAAAATTGAAATACATTTTTATGGAGTATTTGAACATCAAAGCTTAATTCCTTAGAATTCTGATAAATAGATTTTATACATGACCTATGGCTATCCACTAAAGTAATCTTCTTCGTCCCTCTGCTTGCAAACTCAAAAGAAATGTTTCCTGTTCCCGCAAATAAATCCAACAATGTGATAGATTCAAAGTCAATTTTATGGTTGAGAATATTAAATAATGACTCTTTGACTTTATCTGTGGTAGGTCTTACAGGAAGGTTTTTTAAAGGCTTAAATCTATATCCTTTATTTGCACCACCTATAATTCGCATTACTCAAAAATATGATTAAAAAATGGAGCAGGAGGATAATTGTTTATATCGTATTGCTTATTTGGCGCTGCGATGAATCCTATATTTTTATAATATTTAGCAACAGATAGGTAGTAATTTTTATACTTTGGAAAATCTCCTAAAAAGAAAATTTTAAAATCCTGTAATTCATTACTTTTAATAATGGACAAAAAGAAATACATAAATGCTTCTTCATTTTCTATAGCAAAAGTGTTATATAATTGTATGTTATTTCCCTTAGTATAAAAAACATCAAAATAAGATTCTCTTATGTGAATAAAAAAATATTCTCCTTCCTTATCTATCTGTGATTTAATAATTGAATCTAAGAGAATTGAGGCAAAATGTTTTGTTTTAATATTTGAATAAAAACTAGTTAAAATATTTTCTGCGCCTTTGTTAAACTGATGTATGTTACAAATAGAGGACGCATTACTATTATCGCAACGTATTCCTAATTGCTTCTGTACTCTAACATTCTTATTGATGTATAACTCTAGCTTACTTTCATCTACTAATTCTTTCGGAGCAAAATGCGCCACATTATCAAATAAAATACAGCTAAAATTTGAATATTTAGAACTTGGAAAATCTATAGGAATACTTTGAATTGCTTGAGTATTCTTAAAAGAGTAAAATTTTTGAAATTCTTCCGCACACACATAATATCCATGTGCATGAACTTGTATCGATAAACCGTTTTCAGTAATGTTTTTATTATTGAACAGCATCAAAAATAGTAGGCCAATTTCCGTTCGTACTAACATCCGAAAGTGACCCTAAAATAATTTCAGGACCATTTATGCCATCTACAGATACTAATCCTTTTTCTTGCTTTAATAAATCTTTATCTTGGTCAAAAAGAACAATATCTTTAGAAACCTTTACTTCAAATACTGGAACTCTATATCCATTTTTCACGATGACATTCGCTTTTATTTGAAATGTGGAATCTTCCATTCCTTCTACTGGAACATATTGCATTGACTTATATCTCTCTGTATTTTTAAATAAAGAATCTTTTACAGATATAAACCCTAGTGTATCTACTACAATTACTTCTTCTAACATATCTATTCTATAGACCTTGTTATACTTCATATAAGAAGAATCTCTTTTTTCAACCAGTATAAATTGATCTTTTTCGATAAAACTAATTAAAGAATCAAAGTTATTTGAAAAAACACCTCTCACGTCTCTATACGCTATTTGTGCTTTTTTTATATCTTTTAAATTGTTTATGACTTTTTTATATCGTTCATTTTTTATTTTATTAAAACGAATTGGAGCATTTATGGAATGATAAATTTTATATGCAAAAAAGGCTGCAACTATCCATAAAAAAGGTATTAGAATTGATTTTAATTTCATTTTTATTTTTTGTGCAAATATATATATAAATTCTTTTGTTTTAATATTTTTTTCTATAAGGTCTTTATTTACGGAAAAATTTCCAAAATAGTAAACCTTGTTTTTTTAAAAATTCTAAAATAACAGGGTGACTTAACATAATTAATAACATAGGGAGCATTCCCTGATAAAGGGATTGTTCAAAATGAGGCACATGCATTCTGTGTTTTGGCAATAATACTAACCATAAGAGACCTCCTAATAGTGGAGTAAATAGAATAAAAATAAATATCCATTTTTGAGTATTTTTAATAAAAATCAATATCAAAAGACAAGGCAATATAAAAAGTAATAGGATTGGTTTTATCGCATAATTTAGCACTTGAATTGTCGTTGGTAATTTGTTATTTTTTAAATAATCATTTAAAAAAGTACTTGCTTGTTCTCCTGTAAAATTAAATGAACGTTTAGTCGCATTTCCAATAAAACTCTCAACCCGTACAACTTGTAAATGGATAAGAACTGTTGATAAAAGCCCTAACAAAACAAAAACACCAATTAAAGAAGTCTTTGGCAATATTTTTTTTAATAAAATCTGCCAAGTAATTCTTTTATATTGTTGTGAGACAAAAACTAAATAAATTCCTATTATTGTTACTGCATGAATAAACATATGATCATACCCATGAAGAGATATCAGCATAAAAGCTAATAGGGCTCCAATTCCAGAATTTAGATTATAGAGTTGTTGATGTTTTAGTAAATTATCTAAATAAATTGCATACAAAACAAGGGGCATCACATTAAACCCAAAATTCCACCATAAATTGAAATCAGTTTTTAAAAAGGGCCAAATTACTACAGCAATTATTAAGGGTATAATAGAGCCATTTTGATTGTAAAAATAAAGTAATAATAACAATATCGTTATAAGTGAAAATCCTAAAAATAAAGAGTAAACAACCTTTTTTATATCTTCTAATTTTTTAATACGTATAAATTTAATAACGGCTGCAGCTAAATGAGTTTCAAATCTGTATTGAGATTCGTAATGCCAAAAATGTATTTTATTTTTTTCTTCTTGAATTATTTTTTCAACTTCTTCCCCTTTTTTATTAGGGTCAAATAAAATTCTATTTGATTTATGTGCGTAGGTAATAACACTAGAGCAAAAAGGAGTATAATTAAAGTCTATATCATTTGCATATGCCCATATTGTTGGTAACGCAAAATTCTCAGAAAAAATATCAAAATATTGAGGCTTTGGATATACATTTAACAAAGACTGTATTATTATAACTCCAGCACAAATAATAAAAAATAGTCTTTGTCGAAAATTCAATTTATTTGAAAAAAACAAATTTTGTATTTTATTTGATTTCATTAATTTTTATTTATACATCACATATATATAAAGCCTTCTCAAGAACATCTAAATCTGCTTCTTTTGTTGGAATAAATTCTTGTGCCACAACTCCTTTAAATCCTGAGCTTACAATTGCTTTCATTATTGCTGGATAATACAACTCTTGTGTTTTGTCTATTTCATGGCGCCCTGGAACACCTGCAGTATGGTAGTGTCCAAAATATTCGTGATTATCTCTTATCGTTCGAATAATATCCCCTTCATTTATCTGCATATGATAGATATCATAAAGTAATTTAAAATTAGGACTTCCTAATTTTTTACATAAATCTATGCCCCATTTTGTGTTGTCACACATATAATCAGGATGGTTTATTTTGGAATTAAATAACTCCATTTGGATAATAACCCCTTTTTCTTCTGCAAGTGGAAGGATTTTTTTCAATCCATTTATACAATTTTGTAACCCTTCTTCATCATTCAAATCATTTCTATTTCCGCTAAAACAAATTAAGTTTTTGTATCCAGCATCTGCTACTAAATTTATATGTTTTGTGTAATTCTTAATGAGTCTTTGATGGTACTCAGTATTATTCCATCCTTCAGTAAGGCTAATCTCAGCTCCATTACACATGGTGGATTCTAAACCATATTTCTTTAAAACATTCCATTCATTTGGACCTACTAAATCTATTCCCATAAAACCCATCTTTTTAACCTCTATGGCTAAATTATCTAAGGGAATTGTTTCATAACACCAACGACAAACTGAATGGTTAATATTCCCTTTTAACGTTTTTTGTGCTTGTCCAAGATTAATTTTAGGCAATAAAAAAGGCCACACAATTCCTGAACTTAAAAATTGTATAGCCTTACGTCTTTTCAAACTAGATAATTTAGTTACTAGCAGTTTCTGCTGCTTGTTTTAATCTTCTAAAAGTAAAACGTGTGATAAAAATACCTGTATCATCACTTCCATTATCATAAGTACCCGCATGAGATTCAACACCCGTATTAACAAATGCTAATTCCCAACCTTCTTCAGACATCTTAGATAGCTTAGAAGATACCAATGCGTCATTTGCTGCAATATTTTGAAAACGTATTCCTCCAATATTAAAAAAGTTTAAAAGTTTTGTTTCTTCAAAATCTTTCACTCTAATATCTCTTCTTTTAGATTTATTACGTCCTTGTTGATTTTCTGTTCGTTGAGTAGTAAATTGCTCATAATCTCTTTCCACAGACGATTCTATCAATCTTGATCGACCAATTCCATTAGGAATAATAGATTCTACTGTTGTAATTACTTTGTACTCATAAACTTGAGCCTGTGCTTGACTTGTATATAAAATACCTAGCACTAATGATAAGAATAAAATTTTTTTCATAAATAAATATTTTTTTTGATTAATTCGGGCAAATATAATAATTTTAATAAATAATAATTACTCTTTCTAAAAGATTAAATGATAGGAAGCTGATAATCTCAATTGGGTGTTTATTAAATTATAATTATTTGCAGAAAAAGCGTTTGTGGTTGGTAAACCATTATAAAAGTTTTCTTGACTATACGTAATGATATTTTGGATAGAAAACCCTAAATAACTATTGAGATTATTATATCCTAATCCCAAAGATACGATTTGATTATCATTTAATCCTTTATAGGGATTCTGTATCCTTGCGTATCCTCCTCTTATACTTATCCTTTCATCAAATCGGAATTCCCCTCCTGCTCTAATATTTTGAACTCTTTGAAATGCTGAAGATGCTTCTTCATTTAATTGTTCTAAGTAACTACTATTATCTACAACATATTTTATATTAGAATAGTCTCTGGTATCGTATTCAATGCTTATCAAACCTCTCTGCCCAAATAAATACGCAAAACTAAGTGCAGTAGTAGAAGGACTCTGGAAATTATATTTTGGAAATACAAGGTTCGTTTCTGGATCTAAATTAATTACAGCTTGGGCTCCTGTAATTGACTGCACAAAACTATCATTTAATCCTATTTTAATTTTTTGTTGGAATTCCTCTTCCATTTCAGTAAAGGCAACAGGACTATGATAGGAAAATCCTACTCTAATATTTTCTGCAATCTTAGCAATTGCTCCTACTTGAACAGAAAATCCACCTCCCTTAATATCCAGCGTATTTTCAAAATCAACTTCTTGAACATTTGAATTAGCGTTATACCCTGATTCTATTAATCTATTGCTTTTCCTATATTGGATATCATAGGCATTTATGTTTACTCCTACATGTAAATAATCATTATATAAACTACTTAAATTAAAAGTATATTTAGATATTCTTCCTGTATCCATAGAAAAATAGGAATGATTTACATTTGTATAACTTGCATTACGAGAATAGGTTTCCTCTCCATCTGGATTGATTAAATATCCCTGATACCCTAGTAAAGCTTGTTGCATATTATAACCATTTGAAAAATTTTCTCCTAAATATTGATACACCCCTTGTAATGATTCACCATCTCTAATATTTAATATATCTGCCCCAATACCATTTGCGTACCCTAAAAAATATTTATCTAAACCATTTTTAGATTCTCCAACCACCCTATAATCATTCTCGAAAAATGATTGTGTTTGTCCGTTGAAGGCGAATGTTGTTTTAGTCCAATCATTACTATTATTTCTAAAGGGAATTACAATTCCAATCTGGTGAATGCTTAGATTTGATTCTTCGTTTTCTTTAGTATTTCCAAAATACGTAGCTTTATTTTGATTGTTTTGAATAGACAAAGTACCTACAATTTCAGCATGTGTAAATACTGATGAACCTGCAGGATTACTCACAATAGATGACAAATCCCCTCCCAAGGCACCGAAAGCGCCTGCCATACTTTGATATCTTGCAGTACCTATGGGATTTGAAATAGAAAACCGCAACGCATCCTCTAACGATTGACTATATGTGTTAATGGTTAAAAAAAATATTGTAAAGAAAAAAAATAATTTTTTCATTTTTTTTTTAAGGTTTTATTGATTCCCTCTACGTCCACCGCTTCTTATACTGCTACTTCCACTGCTACCTGTTCTCGGCGCACTATTTGAGGAAGAATTCCTAAAGTTATTATTTGAAGAATTTGAATTTCTATACGTCGATTTAGGTTCTGAGGATCTTTTATTAGAATTACTGTCTCCTCTAAAATTTGAGGTTTCATTCCTATATTTATTAGTATTTCTGTTTAATCTTCTAGTATTGGTATTTCTATCATTACTTCTTCTTATAGTTCTTGTAGAATTATTATTCGAATTAGCAACATTTCTATTATTTGTATTAACAACTCCTTTTCTTCCTCTAGAATATGACCTCCTTCTATTTCTGTTGTCTTCAAAATTATTTACATACCAAGGCTGATTATAATATACCCAATCGTTATAATATGGATTCCATCTATGTCCCGCAAGTACCCAACTGTTCCATCCCCAATTAGGACTAGGACCCCAGCCGTTCCAAGCCCAAGAATTCCAACCCCAGTTGTTATTCCAACTTCCACAACCATTGTTCCAAACACTCCAAGAATTCCAACCCCAAGTATCCCAGCAGGGATCGTTCCAAGCAAATGGAGCACCCCATGCAAATCTTGCTCTATTTCTCCATCTCCATGGATTCCAACCCCGGCTAGTCAATCTCCAATTGCTCCAATAAATTGTGTTATTCATAGAATAAGAATAATCAGCTAATCTAAAATCTAAAGGTGGTAAAGAATTATCGTTTAAATTAATTTTAGTATTATTTGGATTAAAATAAATGGTATCTCTATTATTATTATGTACTAGGAAAGCTTCATTATTTTCTTCTGAATCGTCATATCGTCTTTGATTTTTATCTAAAGATTCATTTTTGTAATTATCTCTTGTGTCATTATAGCTTTTACTGCTATAAATACCATCATTGAGATAAGTAGAATTACTATTAAAACTACCACATCCATAGGCAACTATCAATAGTAAAATATAAAAGATAGAATTTTTTGTTTTCATTTTATTAATATTTTTGGTTAAACTGATCCAATATACAAATTATTTTTAGTTTTGCGCACAATTTTGTTAAAAACATACCTAAATTCATGAAAAACGAGAAAAAATTAACTAAAAGAGAAGAAAATTATTCAAAATGGTATAACGAACTAATAATAAAAGCCAGTCTTGCAGAAAACGCTGCTGTGAGAGGGTGTATGGTCATTAAGCCCTATGGATATGCCATTTGGGAAAGAGTACAATCGCTTTTAGATGAAAAATTTAAAGACACGGGGCATAAAAATGCATACTTCCCGTTATTTGTACCAAAAAGTTTATTTGAGGCTGAAGAAAAAAATGCCGAAGGTTTTGCAAAAGAATGTGCAGTGGTTACGCATTACAGGTTAAAAAAAGATGAATCAACTAAAAACAAATTAATTGTAGACCCCGAAGCAAAGTTAGAAGAGGAATTGATTGTTCGCCCTACGAGTGAAGCCATAATATGGAAAACATACCAAAACTGGATTAAATCATATCGAGATTTACCTTTGAAAATAAACCAATGGGCAAATGTTGTTCGTTGGGAAATGCGAACTCGTTTATTCCTCAGAACTGCTGAGTTTTTATGGCAAGAGGGACATACTGCACATGCTACTAAGGATGAAGCAATGGAAGAAACACTGTTAATTAATTCTATTTATGCAAATTTTGTTGAACAAGTAATGGGTATTCCAGTCATTCAAGGAATTAAAACAGAGGCAGAACAATTTGCAGGAGCAGAAAAAACCTATTGTATTGAGGCCTTAATGCAAGATGGAAAATCGCTACAAGCAGGCACCTCTCATTTTTTAGGTCAAAATTTTTCTAAAGCATTTAATGTAAAATATGCAACAAAAGAAGGAGGGTTAGATTTTGTATGGGCTACTTCATGGGGTGTTTCTACACGATTGATGGGAGCTTTAGTTATGGCACATGGCGATGACAACGGACTTGTTTTACCTCCCAACATTGCTCCTTTTCAAGTAGTTATTATCCCCATTTATAAATCAAAAGAGGATATAGAAAAAATTGAAAAGGAAGTTGAGGCGATTAAAGATATTTTCAGAGAACATAATATTCGATTTGAATATGATGATAGAGATAGTTTTACCCCAGGATATAAATTTAATGAATATGAATTAAAAGGGGTTCCTATAAGAATCTCTATAGGATTAAGAGATATTGAAAAGAAAGGTGTAGAAATAGCTAGGAGAGATACTTTTGAAAAAATGTTTGTTCCAAAAGAAACATTATTGGAAACAATTAAAACTACCCTAGATGACATCCAAACAAAGGTGTTTGAAAAAGCTCTTAATTTTAGAAATAATAATATTACTCAAGTAGAAAATTTTGATGATTTTAAAGAAATATTAAATACAAAAGGAGGGTATATTTCTGCACATTGGGATGGAACTAGAGAAACTGAAGAAACTATTAAAAAATTAACGAAAGCAACTATCCGTTGTATCCCTATGGATGTACAATCAGAGCAAGGCAAATGCGTATATAGTGGGAATAAATCTACCCAAAGGGTTTTATTTGCAAAAGCCTATTAGTTTTTTATAAAAAAACTTAATGATTTTTTATTTTATTCGTACATTTGCACCCATTTTTAAATAAGGCCCGTTCGTCTATCGGCTAGGACGTTAGGTTTTCATCCTAGAAAGAGGGGTTCGATTCCCCTACGGGCTACTAAAAAAATTAAAAAAGAAAAATATGGCAAATCATAAATCTGCTTTAAAAAGAATTAGATCTAACGAAAAAAAACGTTTACGTAATCGTTACCAACACAAAACTACGAGAAACGCTATAAAAACTATAAAATCTACTACAGACAAAAGTGCTGCGGAAAAATTACTTCCAAAAGTAGCTTCTCTATTAGATAAATTAGTTAAACGAAATATTATTCATAAGAATAAATCGGCTAATCTCAAATCTAAAATAACTAAGCACGTTAGTTCATTAAGTTAATTTCTTTAACTATAAAAACATATTCCTTTGCTAATAAAGAAATGTGTTAAAAAAAAAATTCTCAAATTTTAATTAGAAATTAGTATACAAATTTGAAGTACTATATAGATAAATAGTACATTTCTATACTATTAAATAAAACTTTATGAAAAGGAAGTTATTTCTATGAACTATGAGTTCATAGAAATCAAAAACTCTTCATTAGATTTTGTCTTTTTGATTCTGTCTTCAATAAACTCCATCGCTTCTAAAGAGTTCATGTCTGCTAAATGCTTTCGCATTATCCACATTCTCTTAATCGTTCCTTCTTCAAGTAATAAATCATCTCTTCTTGTACTTGATGAAATAATATCAATGGCTGGAAATACTCTTTTATTAGCTATTCTTCTATCAAGCTGAAGTTCCATATTTCCTGTACCTTTAAATTCTTCAAAAATAACTTCATCCATTTTTGAGCCTGTTTCTGTAAGAGCTGTCGCTATAATAGAAAGTGAACCCCCATTTTCTATATTCCTCGCTGCTCCAAAAAAGCGTTTAGGTTTATGTAATGCATTAGCATCTACCCCTCCGCTCAATATTTTTCCTGATGCTGGCTGAACTGTATTATATGCTCTTGCCAAACGCGTTATAGAATCTAATAATATTACCACATCATGCCCGCATTCTACAAGTCTTTTTGCTTTTTCTAAAACAATATTTGCTACTTTAACATGTCTTTCCGCAGGCGCATCAAAAGTAGAAGCAACAACTTCTCCTTTCACATTTCTTTTCATATCTGTGACCTCTTCTGGTCTTTCATCAATAAGAAGCACTATTTGATATACTTCTGGATGATTTGCCGCAATCGCATTAGCAATGTCTTTTAAAAGCATTGTTTTTCCTGTCTTTGGCTGGGAAACTATCATTCCTCTTTGTCCTTTTCCTATGGGTGAAAACAAATCTATAACTCTTGTTGAAATAGTATTTTTAACACTATCTAATTTGAATTTTTCTTGTGGAAACAAGGGAGTTAAATGTTCAAAGGCTATTCTATCTCTAATAACGCTTGGCTCTAACCCATTTATTTTATTTATCTTAATTAGAGGAAAGTATTTTTCATTTTCTTTTGGAGGTCTTATAGACCCATTTACAGTATCTCCTGTTTTAAGTCCAAAAAGACGGACTTGAGACTGTGATATATAAATATCATCGGGAGAAGGCAAATAATTAAAATCCGCAGATCTTAAAAAACCATACCCTCCATCGGAATTGATTAATTCTAAAACGCCTTCTGTTTCTAAAGTTCCATTAAAATCATACGTGGGTTCTTCCTCAGTTTTAACTTTTTTAATTTCTATTTTCTTACTCTTTTTAACTGGCTTTTCTTTTGGCTCTTCCTGTTTTTCAACATTTTCATCTTCTAGTTTTGTTAAATCAACCTTCGCTTTCTTAGGGGTTCCTTTTTTTGTTGATAAAGAAATTTCTGCATTTGGATTTGTAGAGAGTTCATCTATAATCTTATAGATAAGTTCCTTTTTATCTAAACTAGATGTTTTTTTTAGTTTTAATTGAGCTGCAATTTCTTGTAGTTCTTCAAGTTCTTTTTCTTTTAAAGATTCTATGTCTAACATAATTTAATGGTAAAAAAATGATTTTTCTGTTTAAGATTGTGATTAATAATAAAGTATTATACGATAACTTTACTTTATTTGCTGAAAAGCGTGGCAATATTACAATATTATTTTTAAAATCAATAAAAAAAACTATTTTTGTTTTAAAATATTTTAACCATGTTACAGAGGATTCAATCATTATATTTATTTCTGGCATTTCTTATTCAAGGGTATTTATTAATCCTATTTTTTAACAATAGATGGCTCCCCAATATTATTGAATGTGGTGTTATTTCAATCCTATTACTAATAAGTATTTTTCTATTTAAAAAAAGAAAAGTACAGTTGATTTTAAATAAAACCATCCTTATACTAGAATTACTGATGCTAATCCTATTCATCCTTGGGTTATTTTTTTTTGTAAGTCCAGATTTAGACATAAATCTATTAGACACATTTGTTCTCATTAATTTTGGCGCACGTATCTGCACCGTTATATTTATAATCCTTGCAAATAGAGCTATAAAAAAAGATGAAGCACTGGTTCGTTCTATTGACCGCTTGAGATAGCGCCTCTTTTTCCTAATTCTATTACTTCTAATGCGTGTATTTTTCCTTGAGTAATTGCAAAACGTATCATCGTTCTCATTTTATGAAAACCATGAATGCCCGCTGCGCCAGGGTTCATAAATAAGCAATTGTACTTTTTATCTTGCATCACTTTTAAAATGTGAGAATGCCCACAAATAAAAAGCTGGGGTTTATATTTTTCTAATAAATCTGTTACTCTTGAATTGTATTTAGAAGGGCTTCCTGCGATATGCGTCATCAAGACAGAAACTTTTTCGCATAAGAAAAATTCATTTTCTTTATAAGTACTCCTTAATGTGTGATTATCAATATTGCCATACACCGCTCTAGCGGGCTTTAGAGAAACAATTTTATCTATCACTTCAATATTCCCGATATCTCCTGCATGCCAGACTTCATCTACTGAATTTACATAATAAAGAATACGCTCATCAATATAACTATGTGTATCTGATAAGAGTAAAATTTTTTTGGTCAAAAAAATAGAAATAAATGCTGCTTAAATTTAGCAATATTCTGAATAAGCCGCTTTAAGATTTTCCGCGATTTGTGCTGCCGCTCTCCCCTCTATATGATGTCTTTCTATCATATGTACGAGTTCTCCATCTTTAAACAACGCAATTGAAGGCGAAGAAGGAGGAAAAGGCACCATTTTATCCCTTGCGGCATCTGTCGCTTCTATATCTACCCCTGCAAACACAGTAGTTAATTGAGTGGGTTTTTTATCGTTTTCTAAAGACATTCTTACTCCGGGGCGTGCATTTGCTGCCGCACATCCGCAAATGGAATTTACTACCACTAAAGTAGTGCCTTCTTTTGAGAGTGCAGTTTCCACTGATTCTGTTGTCTCTAACTGTTCAAAGCCTATAGAAGTTAATTCCTCTTTCATTGGCTGTACTAATTCTTCTGGATACATAATTATTTTACTATTAGTTTTACTTTATTGTTAAATTAACTTAATACGTTTTCTTTTTATAAAAGCCTGGCAAAGATAATATAGAAATATATTTAATTAACATTTTAATACACGTTAGGTTCATTACTTTTATAATAAAGATATAATGCTATAATTGTTACTAAGGCTGTTCCTACACCGATTCCCGCATGAGCAGCTGCTTTATTTCTAGCTCCTATTCTAAATCCTTCATTATAATAATAATCATCTAATAGTTTCACATTCTCTGGCAATACATCTTTTTCGGTGGGAACTCTTTTACTTGTAAGATAAACCACTCCTACAGTAACAATACCTCCTGCAATAACACTAGTTAAAAATCCCAATACACCGTGTGTGAACGCTCTTTTGTTTCCTGCGCGTTTTCCATCTAATAATCCTAATCTGTACCTCTTTTGAGCTGGAAGTTCCTGCGCAAAACCAACTAATAAAACATCGTCATTTTTAACTCTAATCCTCTTACCATTTTCATTTTTTAGGACAAATGCATTTTTTGTCATCTTTACGATTTCTCCTTTAAGATGCTCCCCATTTGCTAATAAAATTACATCTGTCTTTGTTTTAATTTTCTCTTTCAACAGTTTAGTATTTGCTATATCTTTAGCAAAACTCATTGAGAAACTAAATAATAAAATAATTGCTATAATTTTTCTTTTCATAATTAATAATGGGGTCTGTAATTAATTGCAATGTACACAATTAATGCTATAACTGATGCATATAAAGTGCCAACACCTATTGCCGTATGAGTAGTTGCTTTATTTCTAGCTCCTATTCTGAATCCTTCACTATAATAGTAATCATCTATTAGTTTCATATTCTCTGGCAATACATTTTTTTCTTTAGGAATTCTATTACTTGTTAAATATACTACTCCTATTGTAAGAACACTTCCTAAACCTAATAAAAATCCTATTGCGCCGTTTGCGAACGCTCTTTTGTTTCCTGCGCGTTTTCCATCTAATAATCCTAACCTAAACCTTTCTTGTGTAGTAAGTTCCTGAGCAAACCCTACTAATATTACATCATTGTTATTAACTCTAATCCTCTTACCATTTTTATTTTTTAAGACAAATGCATTTTTTGTCATCTTTACGATTTCCCCTTTAAGATGCTCCCCATTTTCTAATAAAATAACATCTGTCTTTGTTTTAATTTTCTCTTTCAACAGTTTAGTATTTGCTATATCTTTAGCAAAACTCATTGAAAAACTTAATAATAAAATAACGGATATAATTTTTCTTTTCATGATTTTATATTTTAAAAATTAAATATATGCATAACTATTCTGTTAATTATTGATAAGATAAACTATCGCCCAAACTGCTGACCCAAAAAGTGCTGCATTAAATGCCCGACTTCTTGCCCCTTTTCTAAAACCATTATTGTAATAATAATCATTTATCAGCTTAACATTTTCTGGCAACACTTCTGAATTAAATGGAAGTCTTAAACTAAACATATAAACTAAAGCTTCTCCAGTTAATGGTAATAAATAACCTACTATTGCATTTCCAATATCTCTTTTTTTATTTGCTCTTTTCCCATCTAAGAACCCCAACTGGTATTTTTCTTGCTCAGAAAGTTCTTGCGCAAAACCAACTAATAAAACATCGTCATTTTTAATTTTGACTTTTTCATTGTTTTCATTCAATAAAACAAATGCATTTTTTGTCATCTTTACGATTTCCCCTTTAAGATGCTCCCCATTTTCTAATAAAATAACATCTGTCTTTGTTACATTTTTGTCTTTCAACAGTTTAGTATTTGCTACATTTTTAGCAAAACTCATTGAAAAACTAAACAATAAAATAATTGCAATAATTTTTCTTTTCATAATTTACTGTGTCAATCAGTTAACAGTTATTATTATAGGAGGTATAAGATATGATATTACAATACCTACAAGTGTTCCAACTAGCGCCGCATTTCCAGCTTGTTTTTTAGCTCCTTTTTTAAATCCTTGTTGATAATTGAAATCATTTATCAACTTTACGTTTTCTGGCAATACATCTGCTTCGAATGGAATTTTATTACTTGATATATATACTATACCTGCTCCTATTATTCCTAATAAAACACCTACTAACGCATTACCAAAATCTCTTTTTTTATTTGCTCTTTTTCCATCTAATAAACCCAACTGGTATTTTTCATATGCTGAAATCTCTTGCGCAAAACCAACTAATAAAACATCGTCATTTTTTATTTTGACTTTTTCATTGTTTTCATTTAATAAGACAAATGCATTTTTTGTCATCTTTACGATTTCCCCTTTAAGGTGTTCTCCATTGACTAACACGATAACATCGCTCTTTGGAGTGGTACTGTCTTTCAATATTTTTGTGTCTGCTATATTTTTAGCAAAGCTCATTGAAAAACTTAATAATAAAATAATTGCTATAATTTTTCTTTTCATAATTTTTAATTTTTACCAAATATATATAAATATTGAGATTTTATAAAAAATAAATATATTTTTGAGAAATTTTTATTCTATGAGATATAACCCACTTCCTTCGTCTGTTTATATACAAAACAGAAATCAGTTTATGTCTAAAATGCAATCTAGCAGTTTGGCAATTTTTAATTCTAATGATATTTATCCAATTAGTGCAGATAGCACGCTCCCTTTTGCGCAACATAGAGATATTTTTTATCTCTCGGGAATAGACCAAGAAGAAAGTATTCTACTTCTTTTTCCAGATTCAGATGAGAAAAGACACAGAGAGATATTATTTGTAAAAAAGACTAATGAGCATATAGCTGTATGGGAAGGGGCAAAACTCACTAAAGAAAAAGCCTCAACTCTTTCAGGAATTGAAACTATATATTGGCTCGATGATTTTGAAGCTATTTTTAATGAATTAGCCGCACAATGTGACACGTTCTATTTTAACACGAATGAACACTACAGAGCCTCAGTAGAGACCGAAACCAGAGAAGATAGATTTATAAATAAGACGAAAAATAAATTTCCTGCACACAATGTCGCAAAAAGCAATCCTATACTTCAACGACTTCGCTCTGTAAAGCAAATTGAAGAAATCGCTCAAATGCAAAAAGCGTGTGACATTACAGAAAAAGGATTTCGTAGAATTTTACGTTTTGTAAATCCTAATGTGTGGGAATATGAAATAGAAGCAGAATTTATACATGAATTTTTAAAGCATCGCTCCAAAGGATTTGCGTATACCCCTATTATTGCATCTGGAAAAAATAGTAATGTGTTACACTATATTGAAAACAACAAACAATGTAAAGAAGGGGATTTGTTATTGTTAGATGTAGGGGCTGAATATGGAAATTACAGCAGTGATATGACACGTACTATCCCCGTTTCTGGAAAATTTTCTGCGCGTCAAAAAGAAGTGTATAACGCTGTGCTGAATGTTAAAAATAAAGCTACTGCGCTTCTCAAACCCGGCGTATTATGGAAAGAATATCATGTTGAAGTAGGGAAGCTTATGACTGATGAACTACTAAATTTAGGACTATTAGATAAGACAGATGTAAAAAATGAAAACCCTAAATATCCTGCCTATAAAAAATATTTTATGCATGGCACTTCGCATCATATTGGGTTAGACACTCATGACTATGGGCTTTTATACGAGCCTATGCAAGCGCAGATGGTATTTACGGTAGAACCTGGGATTTATATTCCTGAGGAAGGTTTTGGAATTAGATTAGAAGATAATGTCGTGATTCAAGAAAAAGGAAGTCCTAAAAATCTTATGGCGAATATTCCTATTGAAGTTGAAGAGATAGAAGAACTCATGCAGAAAAAATAAACCTATTTTATAGTATGGGGAGTAAAAATAAGTTGAAACATTTTCAAGAAAATGAAACTTTTTCTAATGTTATTCAACCTTCCAGAGAGACTTTATTAGCAGATTCTTTTGAATATAAAGGCAAATGGAATACCCATTTTTTTAAAAATGAAAACCCCATTGTTTTAGAATTAGGATGTGGGAAAGGGGAGTACACTATTCATTTAGCCAAAAAAAATCCAAATTTTAATTTTATTGGAATAGATATAAAAGGGGCACGATTTTGGAGAGGCGCAAAAATAAGTACGGTTGAAAAGATTACAAATGTTGCGTTCATTCGCAGTCAAATTGAACTTGTTAACTTTCTTTTTAAAAAAAATGAGGTTTGCGAAATTTGGATAACCTTTCCAGACCCTCAAATAAAATATAAACGAACGAAGCATCGTTTGACTAATCCTGCTTTTTTAGATTTATATAAAAAAGTATTAACACCAAAAGGAAAAATACATCTCAAAACAGATAGTGAATTTTTGTTTGGATATACTTTAGGGATTTTAAGAGGGCTAAATTATCCTATACTCTATGCTCATCACGATATTTACAATAATGTTTATTCCCCAGAAGAAGCGACTGCCGTACAGACTTTTTATGAAAAAAAGTATTTAGTTGAAAATAAACCCATTACCTACATCCAATTTCAATTAGCCAGCAATGGATAACAATTCTTTTTTTTATAAAGTTTATGAAGTCGTTAAAAAAATACCTACAGGTAGAGTAACTTCCTATGGCGCAATTGCGCAGTATCTCGGCTCTGGCAAAAGTGCTCGCGTAGTGGGGTGGGCGATGAATGCTGCCCATAACTTACCTGAAGTCCCAGCACATAGAGTGGTAAATAGGGTGGGATTGTTAACTGGGAAGCATCATTTTCAAGGAACAAACCTCATGCAACAGCTTTTAGAGAATGAAGGAGTGCTCATAGAAGCAAATAAAATTGTACACTTTAAAAAACACTTTTGGGATCCTAATGAAAGCCTGTAAAATAATAAATAAGATAGTATCTTTGCAGAAATTCTTTATCTAAGATACCCTAATGAAAATAACAAAAGAAGCTGTTTATATCGCTTTAAAAAATATTGTTCCTCCCGGAGAAAAAACAGGTCTTATTGATAGTGGAAGTATTAAAAATATTCAAATTTTCGGCAATGAGATTGAGATAGATTTACTTCTAAAAAACCCTACATTACAAGCACGCAAAAAAGTAGAAAGTAGTATTTCAACGTCTATTCACGAAAATGTATCTAAAGAGGCAAAAGTGAAAATAAATATTAAAACAACTACTCCCCCAGTAAAAGAACCTACTATTACACCTGAAACTACGCTCAAAAATATTAATGGGATTATTGCTATCTCCTCAGGGAAAGGAGGGGTAGGGAAATCTACAATGACCGCCAATATTGCAATAACCTTATCCAATATGGGATTTTCTGTGGGTATTTTGGATGCAGATATTTATGGCCCTTCTATTCCAACAATGTTAGATATGGAAGGAGCAAGGCCTTTGTCCGTGAGGGTGGAAGGCAAATCCAAAATGCAACCTATTGAAAATTATGGGATAAAAGTACTATCCATTGGTTTTTTTACGCAACCTAATCAGGCGGTGATATGGCGAGGTCCTATGGCGACAAAAGCACTCAATCAATTGATTTTTGATGGCGCATGGGGAAAGTTAGATTTTTTATTAGTTGACCTCCCGCCCGGTACTGGGGATATTCATCTTAGCATTGTACAATCCTTACCATTGGATGGTGCTGTGGTTGTGAGTACTCCGCAAAACGTGGCATTAGCAGATGCCAAAAAAGGCATTGCCATGTTTAGACAAGAGACCATAAACGTTCCTATTTTAGGAGTTATAGAAAATATGTCTTATTTTACTCCCAAAGAACTCCCTGAAAATAAATATTACATCTTTGGGAAAAAAGGTGCTGAGTATTTAGCCAAAGATAAAAAAGTACCCTTTTTAGGCGCCATTCCTCTCGTGCAAAGTGTAAGAGAAGCGGCTGATGTGGGCAGACCTGCTTCACTTCAAAAGAAAACACCTATTGTAAATGCCTTTAAAGAAGTAACACAAAATTTAGTGACACAATTTATAAAAAGAAAAGAAACACTACCCCCTACAGAAATTGTAAGAATAACCACCATGGCAGGGTGTAGCGCTGTTAAATAAATTATAATTATGGAACCCTTAAATCAACAAGAACTTGAAGAAAAAGTATTACTCGCTTTAGACGAGATACGCCCATACCTTTTATCGGATGGAGGAGATATTTCATTGGTAGCAATCAAAGAAAAAAGTGTTGTAGAAGTAATGCTACATGGCAATTGTGTCAATTGCTCTGTAAACCAAATGACTTTATCTAATGGTGTTGAAGCCACCATTAAAAAGCATGCTCCACAAATTGAAAAAGTAATTAATATCTCTTAAATTAAGAAAAAGAAAAGTACATTTGCTAAAAATTAAAATATGAAAGATTCAATCAAAATTGAAGTAATAGATAGAGAAGGCGTAAGTAGTACAATTGAAACTAAAGTGGACCCTGAAAACAATCTAATGGAAGTATGTAAAGAAAATGATTTCCCCATAAGAGGAAATTGTGGGGGAATGGCACTTTGTTGTACTTGTCATTGTTATATTCATTCTGATCATTCTTTAAAAGGAAAAGAGGAAATAGAAGAAGCTTTACTTGCTGATTCCTTTTATTATAAAGACAACAGTCGTTTAGTGTGTCAAATCCCTATTACCAAAGATATTGACGGATTAAAAATAGAATTAGCTCCCGATAATTAAAATGAAATTTCTCATTACGGGTGCCACAGGTCTTATTGGAAGTGCTTTAATTGACAACCTTTTAAAAAACGCACATACTGTAAATTTTTTAACTACTCGTAAGGAAAAGCTCCTCACAAAAACAAACTTTAAAGGGTTTCTATGGAATCCTACCAAAGGGGAAATTGACGAATCCTGTATTGAAGGTGTAGACGTCATAGTACATTTGGCTGGGGCTTCAATTAACAAACCTTGGACTAAAAATTATAAAGAAATACTTTTAAATAGTAGAACACAAGCCTCAAAACTTCTTTATAATTGTATTGAAAAGAATCCAACGAATCAAGTAAAATATATTCTTTGTGCCTCTGCTATTGGGATATATCCCAACCATAGTACTATTTTATTTACAGAAGAATGGAATCCAAATCCTGTTTCGTTTATGGAACGGTTAGTTACTAAATGGGAAGAAGAAAACAAAAAGTTAATTCGCTTGGTTCCACAAGGATGTCTCATGCGAATTGGATTAGTACTTTCTACAAAAGGAGGTATTTTATCTACGCTTTTACAATCTATGCAAACTCGTTTGGCAATATATTTTGGGAATGGGAGACAATGGCAATCGTGGATACATATAGATGATATCGTGGCTCTTTTCTCAAAAGCAATTGATAATAAATGGACAGGAATATTTAATGCCGTTTCGCCAACACCAGTCACTCAAAAAACCCTAATGAAAACTATCGCTAGAAAACTAAAAAATCCTTCTTTACTACTTTCTTTTCCCTCATTTATATTTAAAGTAATCTTAGGAGAAAGAAGCGCACTCGTGTTAAATAGTCAAAAAGTATCTGCACAAAAGAGTCTACAAAAGGGATATACATTTCGGTATCCTACAATTGAGGAAGCCATTCTTTCATTTAAAAAAAAATGACATTGTGTCCCTAAAGTAAATTTGGCAATATATTTGCACTGAATTAAATATTCTAAAAAAAAAATTGATACTGTGAAAAAAGAAACACAAAAAAAATCTACTACACCCACAAAAAAAGCGCCTGTTAAAGACAAAAAAAAGAGCGCTCCCAAAAAGGAGAATACAAAAGAATTAGAAGTAGCTCTCGCCGCTGAAAAAGACAAATTTATCCGTCTTTTTGCTGAATTTGAAAACTTTAGAAAAAGAAGTTCTAAAGAAAGAATTGCCCTTTTTGATACGGCAAACAAAGAAGTGATGATTGCAATTTTACCTGTGTTGGATGATTTTGAAAGAGCCTTTTCACAAAAATCAGAACAAGATAATGAAGGATTTAAACTCATCTACAATAAACTCATGGATATTTTATCTTCCAAAGGACTCTCTCTTGTGGAAACAAAATCTGGAGATGAATTTGATGCAGAAATTCACGAAGCAATCACACAAATCCCTGCACCAAGCGAAGAATTAAAAGGAAAAATTATTGATATTACTGAAAAGGGCTATCAATTGGGAGAAAACATTATTCGTTTTCCAAAAGTAGTCGTAGGTAAATAACCTCTTATTATTCTATATATATGAAAGAAGATTATTATGACATTCTAGGAGTATCTAAAAGTGCTTCCGCAGACGAAATTAAAAAAGC